>JANMSI010000107.1:0-38178 GCA_031389115.1 Akkermansiaceae bacterium | reverse complement strand
AATGCCCGGGCCACCGGTGGCGCGGGCATTCTGCCCGCAGCCTCTCGTCCCAAGGAACGAGGGAACCGGTGGCGTGTAGTTTTCCCAATCCAGCTTCGGTCCCGCGGCGCGCGCCGCTTCGAGTGTTAGAGTCTCCTTTTTCGGTCCACCGAGGAAATTTTCACGGATCTTTTCCTGCTTCTCCCTGTTCTCAAGCGCAAAGACAACGCGCTGATCCTTAGAGAGCAAGGAGGTCGTCACCGGCACCGACCGCGAAGCATCCAGCACGTGCACCACCGGCCCGGAATAATGCTGCGCGATCTTGATCGCGGTGTGGGCCGCGGAAGTCGTGGCTCCGCCGATCAACAGAGGCACCTTGAATCCCAGCCGCTCCATTTCCTTCGCGACATGGACCATCTCATCCAGCGACGGCGTGATTAAACCCGATAGTCCGATGACATCCGCGCCGAGTTCCACGGCTTTTGCCAAGATCTTGTCGCACGAAACCATGACGCCCATGTCGGTGACTTCAAAGCCATTGCAGGAGAGCACCACGCCGACGATATTTTTGCCGATGTCATGGACATCGCCCTTCACCGTGGCAATGAGGAAGCGGCCGGCCGAGCGGCCGCGTTCGGCAAGCTTGAGCGCCTCCGCGTCGGTTAGAGCTGGGTTTTCCGCCATCAGCGCGGCGATGTCGCCCGCGAGATATTCCGCTTTGTCCGCTTCCATGTAGGGAAACAACCACGCCACCGCCTTCTTCATCACTCGCGCGGATTTCACCACTTGCGGCAGGAACATTTTACCCGCGCCGAACAGGTCGCCGACCACACCCATGCCATCCATCAACGGGCCTTCGATGACTTTCAGCGGACGCACGTATTTCAATCGCGCCTCTTCGGTATCTTCATCGATATATTTGTCGATGCCGCGAAGCAGCGCGTGTTCCAGCCGTTTTTCCACCGGCTCATCGCGCCATGCGAGGTCTTCCTCGATCTTTTTTCCGCTGACGTTCTTATAGCTTTCAGCAAGCTCCAGCAGCCGCTCGGTGGAGTCGGCCCGGCGGTTCAGCAGCACGTCCTCGACGCATTCGAGAAGCTCTTTCGGAATCTCGTCGTAAACTTCAAGCATCCCCGCGTTGACGATTCCCATGTCCATCCCGGCCTGCCCGGCATGATAGAGAAACGCGGAATGCATCGCCTCGCGCACCTTGTTGTTGCCGCGGAAGGAGAAGGAAATGTTGGAAACCCCGCCGGAGACTTTCGCACCGGGCAGGTTCTCCTTGATCCAGCGGGTCGCATTGATGAAATCGAGCGCGTAGTTGTTATGCTCCTCGATCCCGGTCGCGACGGTTAGAATGTTGGGATCGAAAATGATGTCGTCCTGATTGAAGCCGACCTCATCGACGAGAATCCGATAGGCGCGCTCGCAGATCCGGATCTTTTCCTCGTAGGAAGCCGCCTGCCCGTTCTCGTCGAACGCCATCACGACCACCGCAGCGCCGTAACGCATGATGTGGCTGGCTTGCCGCTTGAAATTTTCCTCGCCCTCCTTAAGCGAAATCGAGTTCACGATCCCCTTCCCTTGCAGGTATTTTAGCCCTTCCTCGAGGATTTCCCACTTCGAGGAATCCACCATGATCGGGACTTTCGCGACATCCGGTTCGCCTTGGAGGAGCTGGAGAAAACGGCTCATCATCGCCTTGCCGTCGATCAATCCGTCGTCGAAACAAATGTCGATGACGTTGGCGCCGTTGCCCACCTGCTGCCGGGCCACCTCGACTGCGGCCTCCAGATCTCCGGCTCTAACCAATTTCGCGAACTGCGGGGAACCCGCGACATTCGCGCGCTCGCCGATCATCAGGAAGCGCTTGTCGGCGGTGTGGTTATAGGCCTCGGTGCCGGAAAGGCGGAGCGCGTGGGGAATGGTTTTCATGAAGCGGAATGGAGACGGAAATGGCTGCCCGGAGATTTGGCATGGCTGAAGTGGGATTGTCGAGGGCTTCGCGATCCCGAAAATCAGGCTGGCATCCCCGGCGGTTTCCCGTCTCAGTCGGCGGCAGAGACCATGTTCGTTATTTCAACCGCGGCCCTCCGGCGCAACACGGCGATCCTGCGCGAGGTGAAGGAAGCGGCGGGCTGCCATCTCGTGCTGGCGCTCAAGGGATTTTCCTGCTGGAAGGCGTTTCCCCACATCCGCAACGATCTTGACGGTTGCTGCGCGTCGGGCCTGTGGGAAGCCCGGCTGGCGCGGGATTATTTTCAAAAGCACGTCATCACCTACTCCCCGGCCTACGATGAGGCTGACCTCGCCGAGCTGTGCGAATTCACGGATCATCTCGATTTCAACTCCCTGTCGCAGTGGTTCCGCTTTCGCGAAATGGTAATGGCTCATCCCCGCTTCCAGAATGGCGAATTGCTCTGCGGCCTGCGCGTGAATCCGGAATGTTCGACGGGAGAAACGCCAATCTACGACCCGTGCGTGCCCGGCTCCCGTCTTGGCATCACCGCCGATCAGCTCGCCGGGGTCGATCTCACCGGCCTCTCCGGACTCCACTTCCACACGCTCTGCGAGCAAAACTCGGACGACCTGGAAACGACACTCGCCGCGATGGATGAGAGATTCGGGCACCTGCTGCGTTCGCCGCAATTCGTCTATCTCAACATGGGCGGGGGCCACTGGATCACGAAGCCGTTCTACGATCGCGAGCGCCTGATCCGATTGGTTAGAGAAACCCGGGAAAAATATAACATCGCCGTCTGGCTGGAGCCCGGCGAAGCGGCAGCGATCCACACGGGCGTCTTGCGGGCGAGTGTGATGGACGTGTTCGAATCCGCCGGACACCGCCACGCGATTCTGAGCGTTTCCGCCACGGCCCACATGCCGGACGTGATGGAAATGCCTTACCGACCCGAGGTTTTCCTGGTTGACTCAGCGCCGTCCGATAGAAAACCGGCCGTCGTGTTAGAAGGTGAGAACTATCACCCCGCCGGCGACTCGGGTGAGTGGCTCTATCGACTCGGCGGTCCGACCTGTCTGGCAGGCGATGTGGTGGGGGACTTCTCATTCCACCGCGAGCTTATGGTCGGAGACATCCTCGTTTTCGATGACATGGCGCATTATACCATGGTGAAAACCACCACCTTCAACGGCGTCAAACATCCGGCCATCGCGCTTCAGCATGGTGATGGAACATTGGAGATTCTGCGCGAGTTCAGCTATGCCGATTTCCGCGACCGCTTGTCCTAACGATTCCTCATCCATGAATTCACGATGAGAATCTGCCCTAAATACACCTTCGGCGTCGGCGATCGCTTCGCTAACGGAGCCCATGCCCAGCTCACCGCCTTCATCGAAGCCAAGAAACTCGGCATCGACATTGTTCCCGTTTGGAACAAATCCAACCGCGAGCACAACATCATCGGCTCCGAGCCGATCCAAACCCGCCAGGCCGCGGACAAGGCCGTGGCCGACCTCGGGTGGACGGGCGAGCATTTGTTAGATGCCGACCACATCAATCTCTTCACCGTGGACCGCTTTGTTGCGCCCTGCGATTTTTTCACGCTCGACGTCGCCGACGACATCGGTGAGGCCGCCGATCCTGCGGATGTTAGCGCTTTCATTGCGAAGCATCCCGAACTGATAGGCACCGTCGCCATCGAAGGCGTTTCAGAGCCATTTGAAATCTCCCGGGCCGACGTCGGGAAGACGGCAAACCAATTTCTCAAAGCCACGCATAAGGCCGCCGCCATCTATCAGCACATCGTCAGGGCGAAGGGCGGGGTGGATGGCTTCGTCACCGAAGTTTCAATGGATGAAACCGACAGCCCGCAGACGCCGCCGGAAATGCTGATCATCCTCGCGGCCATCGCCGACCAAGGTATCCCGATCCAGACAATCGCCCCGAAGTTTACGGGACGGTTCAACAAGGGCGTCGATTACGTCGGCGATCCCGCGCAATTCGAGAAGGAATTCAACGATGACCTCGCCGTCATTGCGCACGCCATCAAAACTTACGGATTACCCGCCGCGCGACACCTACATCCAAGCACTCAAGGACAACTCCGTGGTCGTCGCGAAAAACGTCACCGCCAACCTGCTAGACCGCCACATGAAGCCGCTCTTCCTATAAACGAACTTGCCAGACGAAACGCGCTTCCTTGGAATTTTTCATGACCGACCCCAACACCGGTCCATGCCATTCCCAAACATCTTTTCCTCGTCTTCAACCGCATTTCCTTTGCATCTGCCGCAGCATATCCTTCCTTCCTCGCATGATTGAACGCGTCCTCTCAAAACGCATCGTTCCCGTCGTTGTCATCGACCAAATCGAATCCGCCGAGCCTCTGGCGGAGGCGTTGCTGGCCGGGGGCCTGGACATCATGGAAATCACCTTCCGCACGGCCGCTGCGGAAGCGTCGATCGAGCGGATCGCCGCACGGTTCCCGGAAATGTTGTTGGGGGCCGGAACTTTATTGGAAAAGGAGCAAGTCGCCCGCGCGGCAAACGCGGGCGCCGTGTTCGGCCTCGCGCCGGGTTTCAATCCGGAAATCGTCGCTGCCGCCCGTGAGGCCGGACTTCCATTTTCTCCCGGAGTCATGACTCCGAGCGAGGTCGAGGGAGCACTCACGCTGGGCTGCAAGTTGCTGAAATTTTTCCCCGCGGAAGTCGCCGGCGGTGTGGAAATGCTCAAGGCACTTTCCGGTCCGTACGCCCACACCGGCGTGCGATTCATCCCTACCGGCGGGGTTTCGTCGGCCAATCTAGCAGCGTATCTCCGGCTTCCCGTCGTCGCCGCGATCGGCGGTTCCTGGATGGTGGACCGACAACTCGTCAACGCAGGCAACTGGTCGGAAATCACCCGCCTCACGCGCGAGGCGGTCCAAGCAGCAGCACGGTAATCTCATGACGGCCTTACCAGCTAACAGTCAAGATTACCCTAACACCCGTTGAAAAAACCAGAAGGCGCCCGCAGTGGTGATGCACAGCGCCGCGGACGCCACCACCCGGTCCGCCACGGTCGCCCGCCAGCGGCGCAAGCCGACCAGCAGGGGGACGATGGCGAGAACGATGCACGCCTGGCCGATTTCCACCCCCACGTTGAAGGCGAACAGCGACCAGCCGAGCGCCTCCCGCGGCAGCACCATTTCCTGAAGCACATTCGCAAAGCCGAAGCCGTGGATGAGCCCGAAGCAAAACGCGAACAGCAGCCTGGGATCGCTTCCCTTTGCGCCGATGAATGCATGGACGCCCACGAAGACGATGCTGAGCGCGATGACCGGTTCAACAATCGAAGCCGGCGGAGTCAGAATCCCGAACGTCGCCAGGCCAAGGGTTACGCTGTGGGCGATGGTGAACGCCGTGACGATCTTCAGCAACCGACCCAACCCACCTCCTAACAACATTAAGCCGATAACAAACAGAATGTGATCCGGCCCGATGAAAATATGGTGGATTCCCTCCTTGAAATACTGTCCGACCACCCCGGCGATGCTTTGATAGTTGCCGGTGGAAAACTCCGACACCTGCCGGTCAACATTCAGGATGTCCTGCCGGAGAATTTGATCTCCGGCATACACGTTGACGAACGTGCGGTGACGTGGGTCGTAGGGAAACAGCAGGGTCTCGACCCGCAGGGTTTGCGGCGCCGCCGTCCACGCGTGGAAAAACGTTAGGTGGAGATCGCGCTTCTCGGGGATGGGCGTGATTTCCCTGAGCTGTAAGGCTAGTGCCTGCCCGCCAGCGCTGATCTTCATGCGGGATTGAATCAAGGAGGTGAGCGCTTGCCGGTGGATGGCGATGGCATCCGGCTGAAGTAGCATGGCTGGCTCGACCTCGGGAAGATCGTGCGCCAAGTCGGTGGCAGAAGCGGTGATCGAGACTTCCATTTCAGAGGAACCCAGCCGGACATCCACGAAACTGGTAGGCTCGTCATGCGCAGTCGCTAACAGCGAAAGACTCCAACCCAGGATGAGTTGCAGCACTCTGAATCTGCCTGGGAAGTTCATCATCACTGGCTGCCTTCGGGTTGCTCGTTCTGCGAAGTGGTGGCAGGCGCTGTTTCCCGAGTCCCGATTTTCTCCAACGCGCGTCGGGCGATGGGTGCTTGCAGTAGATTGAACTCGGGATTCATCGCGATCGCCTTCTGCAGATGACGAGTGGCTGCCTCGATGTCACCGGCCGCCGCGGCGATCATGCCCGCGTGGTAGTGGATTTCCGCATCGGGTGTCTTTTGCGCCAATGCCCGCTTGATGGCTTCGATGGCGCGGGGGAGGTCGCCGTTTTTCAGATAGACCCACGCAAGGATGTCCGCCTCGATGACGTTGCGGGTGAGCTTGTGCTGCTCCGCAAGGCGCAACGCTTCGATGAGGTTGCGGTCATGATCGGCTAGAAATTTGGCCATCTGCACATGGTCGTGGACGCCGCTCGCCAAGTGGGCGGCGTGAAGGGCTTCCACCTGCAGGTAGAAATTTTCCGCCCCCGCAGTGTCGCCATTTACCGCCTTTAAATCTCCCAGTCCCACCAGCGCACCGTGATTTGGACCCTTCTCCAAAAGCATTTGGTAATACTTTTCCGCCACCTCGAACTCCCGGCTGGCGACGGCAAGCCGGGCCGCAGCTAACAAAATCTGCGGGTTGCGCGATTGTCCGCGCAGGGATGGCTCCAGAACACCGGCGGCTGCGGACAGGTCACCCCCATGCAGATGCATCGTCGCCAATTTTGCCCGGCACCAGGCGCTGTTTTCTGCGAAAGGAGCACCCGCACGAATGGCTTTTCCCATCAGCAGGATCGCCCTCTGCGGGTCGCCGGTAAGCCAGAGCAGATAGCCGCCACGGCTCCACGAGGATAGGTCGGGACGAAGATCCATCATTCTCTGATAGGAATCGGCCGCCGCGTCATAGTCGCCCAGCTCCACCGCCGCATCGCCGAGAATGCCGTATGCATCCGCGCTGTCCGGGGCGATCTTCAATGCGTTTTTCGCCCAGTCGATGCTTTCGGGAAACAGATGGCGTCCGCCTGTGACCCAGGCCATTCCATTCATCGCATCCGCCCATTCCGGGTCCAAGCGCAGGGCCTGGAGATAGGCTTTTTCCGCGAAGTCGAAATAAGATTCATCTGCGGTATCCCTAAGCCGTTGCGCCAAGGTATCGCCGAGTGACGCCCACGACTGAGGCTCGGTAGGTTTCTTGCGGGCTCTCGCCACGGCTTCAATGACTCCTTTTTCACTGGCGGAGTCCCCCTTGTCTTGTGGGATGGAGGCGAGAATTTCATCTATCGTCGGAGGGCGCGCGGTCGTGGTGTCCGGGAGTCGTTCCGGGGCATTGCGAGTTTTCAGCGCAAGGGCAAACGCGAAAGCAACCGCGATGCATCCAACGATAGCGATGATTCTAACTCCGTTGGTGCGCTCGGATTTCAGGGGAGATATCATGACTTGGGGGTGCAAAAACGCCGGCACGCTTTATAAAAGCCGCACCGGCGTATCTATAGAAATGCGAATCTTAGAACCCGACGTTCACGCCGGAATCCTTGCTGTTCCGAGGGCCCGAATGAGGCGTGGCGGCATAGGGGAAGGTCCGGTTATAGATTTGGTCGTTAGTCGGCACATTGTCTCCAACCCTGGTGATCGTCGTAAATGAAGGTCCGCTAGCGATCGCGGTGAGTGCGATGTCCACCACATCGTCCCCGAACCGGCGGCCGTTCGGCCATCCTGCCGGAACCTGCGCACTTCCACCATTGGCGGCGATTGTATCACCGTCGATGAAACTCAACCGTCGGAAGGCCGCATCTCCCTCAATCGTGGCTGCCCCGGTGGTTGTGTTTACCCGAATCACATCAGGTATGTAAATTGCCACCAAGTCTTCGCGGTTGTTAGTCTGGAAGGTGGTTCCAAATACGAGATTCAGAAGCGCAGCAAGTTCCGGGGTTCTGGCGTAATTGGCAAAAAGTGCGGTGTCGGATGTCGGCGACGTGCGATTGTAGCTATCTTTATCCACGTTAGCGACAAGCACCTCGTTGAACAAGGGATTGGCAAGGCGATTGACTTGCACGAATGGTCCCGAAGCTATGTCCTGTCCAGTCGGTCGGCGGATCGTGGTCCGGGGACGGCTCACCGAAGCATAGACACCCACGCCGGTGCTTGCAGGCTGCAGCGCACCAGTGTAAGCGATCGATGGCAAATCCGTTAGAGGAATCACGATTGCATAATGAAGAACGTTGAAGCCTTTGAAACCATCAACCCCTCCGCCGGATTGGCCGAGGGTGCCGCCAGCGATGATGCGACCGTCCAACAGGTCAAAAATCGCTGGAGTATCGGCGAAGAATCCATCCTCGCGCGGACCGCAGAACACGGTGGTACCCGCCGGCAGATCGTAAGTGGTTTGTGCAGTATATGGGTCCAACGTATCACGAGTAAGCGCACCGGAGACTGCGCGACCGCCCGCATCGTTATACCGGGGAGTCGTCCTGATGCCGACATTCGGTGGCGCGACTAACAAAGGAGTGGCGCCGTTCAGCAGGGTGGATGCATTTCCCACGCGCTTGGTGACCGTGTAGGTTTGCGTGAGATTCTGCGCGGCGTCGCCTACCGTTTGGATCGAGTTGCCGCCTAGTCCATAGCGAAGGATGGTAGCGGGATTCTTGTAGCCCCCGCCAGCAGGGGTGACCGAAGAGAAGCGAAAATCATACCGTTGCGCCTCCGCCCCGGTGACCGGATTGGCAATATGAATACTATAAAGAGCGTCCGGGGAAAATGCCTCATACATCACGCCGTCTCCAGGTTCGGAAAAAGGGCGGACGTTCACTTCCACCACGAGAACTCGCTCCCCGGTGGCGGGACGAGTCCGGATAAAGCTGTAAACGTCAGTTAGGTTCGCCTGTGGATCCAATTTGATCAGAGGCGCGTCGCTATGACTTGATGCCTGAGCGCTGGGGGCGGTGGCCAACAAGGCGGTAAGAGCGCAGGCGGCTCCGGAAATTGCCTTGATGGCACTCTGGACGACCGGTCTGCGACTCGGATGGATTGTGTGTATTTTTTTCATATGATGCGGGGTTGAAAGTTAGAATTTGAGTTCTCGGGTTTACGGTTAGGCGTGGCGTCTCCGGATTCCGAGGAAAGGAATGGCGACAGTTCCAAGCAGCATCAGCGAGGAAGGCTCCGGCACGGCGGACTGGGTGGTCCCGGTAAAGGAATCGCCATTGGCGTCGATTGCCGAAAACGTCACCACACTTGGACCAAAGACGCTATCATAACTAAAAGAGGCGCTGGTGGTGTCAGGAGCGAACGTCTGCGTGGTGGCGGGGTCACTATCCTCAAACAGCGATACCAGATTGATAGGACTTCCGTCAAACGTCGCCCCGAAGCCGGTCGGGGCGATGACATTAGTTACGGTGACTCCTTCGCCGACCGGAATATCAATAATGGCCAGATCAAACGTTGTGCCGAAATTCGTAACGGTATAGGAATAGGTAAACACACCGCCACTCGACGTGACGTTGCTATTTACGGTGACCGCTGCGTTGAGGGCGGCGCTGGTCAGCAGCACGGCAAACCCTGCGAGCGTGGGAAGCGACTTGAAGCAGGTGCCTGGTTTCATGATGTGGATATTGTTCATAGAGCATTTGTTTTCGAACCGCTGCATCTATAAATCGGCCTGAATGTCCGTCAAAAAACGGCGTGTACAAGAATTGGATAGCCCTATATGCGAACAACCCAAAGATTGATCCAGAATCAGCTTGATCGTTTGCCAAATTTTGATACGGCCCGCGTCTTTACCGGCTGAAACCAAACTCTGTTAAAACGCTGCACCTATTGCGAAGTGCAGCGTGCCCGCAGGCTCGCCGGGATCCTGGGTCAGGTTGTGGCCGTATTCCAGACGCACCGGGCCGATGGGCAGATCGATGCGCAGACCCAGCCCCGCTGCGAGCTCGATTTCACTGCTACCCAGATCGATGACGCTGCGGGAAAGCGAGCCCGCGTCCACAAAGGCAACCGCTTTGAGGCTGCCGCCGAAGCTGCGGATGAGCTCGCCACTGGTGTTCCACATCGCTTCTCCGCCGATCGGCTCAGCATCCACGGCGGGGCCGAGTTCGCGTTCCGCAAAACTCCTAACACTCCGCGCGCCGCCATTGAAGAGCCGGATGTCGATCGGCAGATTGCGCTCACTCCCCGAGGAAACGATCGCCCCCAGCTCACCTCCCAGGGCGATATCGTAGTCGGCGTTGAGCTTGCGATACCAGCCGCCGGTTAGGCCGCCCTTCATGTAGGTGCTGGTGAGGTCGCCGATGGCCGCGCCGATTTCCAACGGGTTTTCCAAATGCCAGCCACTCTTGGGAAGCACTTCGCTGTCGCGGAAATCGAGAGATTGGGTCACCCGGAAGCGGGGTTGGGTGTAAACGGTTTCTCCAAGCGCGGACAAGGGCAGGCCAAACTCGGTGACATTCACCAGCGCGTATCCGGCGAGCGCATCCAGCGTGTAGTGATCGCCGAATTTCCAGGTAGTCTTCCCCTCCAATCCCGTTTCGAATGAGGTGTAGCCCTCGCGGGAGTAGTGCAGCGTGTAAATGCGAGCAGTGCCGGAAACATCAGTCCCGAATAACCAAGGATCGATAATGCGGGTTTCCCCCAGGACTCCGCGCGCGCTGAATTCGAAGCCGGTGCTGAACCCTAGCAGATAGCCGAAGAGATTCCTGTCGGTGTAGGTGGTCCGCAGGATGGCACCCTGATAAGAATCCCCCCCCACGGCGACGTTAAGCGCGCGGGCCGGGGCCTCCACCAGATGCAGGGTGGCGTCGATGGCGTCCTCGGAGACCGGAACCCGCTCCACTCTGGCCGAGGAAAAAGCGCCGGTCGCGAGGAAGCCGCGCAGACGCTTGCTCACCGCCGCCTCGTCATACCACTGGCCCTTGAGGCTCTCCATTCGCTGCGCGACGCGGGCCGGCTGGGTGCGTTGCAGGCCCTCAACGCGGACTTCGCGCAGGCGGACCCGGTTTCCCAGATTGATGACAAACGACGGGATGAACTGCGGGGCGTCCAGCGTCCGGGTCATCAGGATATTCGCGTCCGGGTAGCCCTCGCTGTTGAAGGTTTCCTCCACCGCGAGGCGCATGGCGTTCAGATGTCCGGTGGTGGCGGTTTTGTCGATGTAGGGCGCGGCGGCCTCCCCTGCCGCCACGACGCCCCGGCCGTCCGCGCTCATGATCTGCGGCCTGGAAATGCGAAAAAGAGCGCCGGGCGTGACGCCGATGGTTAGATTCACCTTGCCGGTCGCGGGGTCGGTGGACCGTGAGGTGATGGCGGCCTCCGCGCTCCAATGGCCTTCGGAATTAAGCTGCTGGCGGATGAAAGTCAGTCCCTTTTCCACGTCCTCCTCGCGGAAGGGAGGATCGTCCGAGCCGGGCGGGCGATCCTTGTTAGCGGGGCGGGTGTAGAGCTTGACGAGCGGTTTCGCGGCGGCGGCGGGCACGCCCGTGATGGTGATTTGCCCGAGGGAAAGACGGCCTCCCTCGTGGACGGTGAGTTGTATTTCCGAACGGCTAACAACTCTATAATCCACCCGCACGTTGTTATAGCCATCCTTCTGGAGGATCTGGCGGACCAGGAAAGCGGCGTCATCCGCACGGGAGGTGGAGGCAGTTCCTGACCTAACATGTTCCAGCCGCCCGCCCATCAGCCCGAGGATCTCGCTCTCGCTCCTGCCGGTGATGCCGGTGATCCGCACGCGCGTTTCGCCAAACGCGGCCAGCGCTGTTAGCAGGAAAAAAACTATCGCGCGGATCGTCATTAGCGGAAGGAAAGCCGCCAGATGGCGAGGACCCGGGAATCCCCCACCGCGCTCACGCCGGCGGAGAGCAACCATCGATCCGTGAGGGTGAGCGTGGCGGTCGAATAGGAATCGCTCGAGTAGGGATCCGCGTCGGACAGGCTGAAATCGACCCGGTCGAGCAGGGCCAGCACCGGGCGAAGCTGTTTCCCATAACGGAAACGGCCGCGGCGCAACTCCTCCACGAGAAGTTGCAGCGCCCGCGATGAGGCGGCCTGCGGATCCTCCAGGCCGGAGGTGGTCGTGCCGGTCGCTAACAGCGTCATGATTTCATTCTCCGGCATCGGCGGACTCGACGTCATGAAAAGCTGTGGGTCGGATGCGCGGCCCGTGACGAAAATGGTCACCAGATAGGGCCGCGGCTCGGCAGTGCCACGGATGTCCAGGATCGGATCAAAGCCCGACGCCGGGGTGAACGTCGCGGTGCCAGAAGGCACGGACAGAGTGCTGAAAGGCAGTGACGCCCGGAAATTTCTGATCGTGAAAACTCCATCCGGAGCCGGACTTCCCACCGTGCCGCCGATGCGGACACTCCCGGTCACGTCGCCGTTGGCTAGATTTCCGCGAATCAAGAACGGCTCCTCGGCCCGGACCACGACGTTGAGACCCCATTTGCGGAAGGGCTCTGGGATTGCGACCGCCTGCCGCCGCGCCACATCGATTTTCGGCAGGGCCGCCGCCGCTGGTCCGGTGAACGGCTTGCCGATGGGCAGCAGCTCGATGTCCCGAAAGAAGATGCTGTCCACCGTGCCGATAGTGCCTGCTATAACGGCGCTCTCCCATGGCCCCTGCAAGCGCAGGTCGGCATTCGCGCGGAGGATGAACAGCTCGTTGCGCATGACCGGGAGGTAGCTTCCGCGCAGGCGGAAATCGACATTACCCAAGATCCCGCCGGTGATGGCGAGTGAGCCTTCTCCCTGCAGCGATCCTCCCGCGACGTTGCTTTTTAGATTTTTCAGGACGATCCGATCGAGTCCGAGATCGACGTTCGCGTTGATGCCCTCGATGACTGGAAAACGCGGGTCCTTGAGGCGGATTCCGGCTGCGGTTAGATCAAGACTGCCTTTGAGTTCCGGCTTGCCCACGGTTCCGGCCACGAGCACGTCGCCATTCACAATCCCGGAAACCTGCGTGGCGGCCGGGACCAGCGAGGTGAACCGCGCGAGGTCTAGCCGGGGGAGATCGACGCGCGCCTCAATCGGTTCGGCTTTGATTTCCTGAGGGGACCTCGCCCATTCCGAGGGGCGGAAACCCATCGACGCTTTCAGGATCGTCGCCGGGAAATCCGGAGCCGTCGCGCTGCCATCCAGCAGCAGGCGGCCGTCGCGCGTCGCTAGGACGAGCTTCAAATCGGCGGGAGGCAACTTCGGTTGGTTAGGCGAACGCAGGTCGCGGACCTGTAGCTTGGCATCGATGACCGGCTCGGCATAACTGCCCGAAATACTAAGCTCAAGCTGCCCCGTGGAGCGCGGATCGAGTTTTTCGAGGGCCGGCGCCCATTGTTTGAGCAATCCCAGCGGGAGCACTCGCGTTTGCAGGGAAACATTCACGGGCCGCGCATCATTGCCGAGCGCGTCGCGCCATTTCGAGAAATCAGCAGGCACCGGCAAATTGGCGGTTCCTTCGGCCATTTCCTCCGCGCCGTCGCTCCACAGAAAATGCGGCAGGTCCAGCACGCCGTCCGCGAGCGAGGCATCGAGAGCCACCTTCTGCTCGTTCATTTGCAGACGCAGCCCGCGGGTTTCAAATCCAGAGGGCCAGTCATATTTGACCGCTCCGATGGCGGTGATGGGTGCTAGCGCCTCGCGGGTCCAAGTGCCCTGGGTGAGTGTTAGTTCGCCGCGATGGTTTTGAGATTTCAAATCGCCGCCGCCGGACCACTTCCCGGTTAGACTGCCAAGGCCGCCCGGTTTTACCCTGAGGATCGCCAGCCAGCGGTCGATTCGACTGTTAGTGAATTCATTGAAATCCAGCGTTCCCTGATAGGTGGCCGGACCAGTCCGATAGGCGCCGCTGGCTTTAAGTCCATCGAGCGTGACAGCCGCGGCCAATGGCTCGCCGGATGCCCAGCGGGCCTCCACCGCGATGGGCGACGCGAGTGTGACATCTGCGGCTTTCAAAACGAGATCCGCCGTGGCCGCAATGGGTCTGTTAGCGTCCAGGGAAACGTTAAATTTTCCGTCCACTGCGGATGAGGGGACCACTGCCGCCGGGTCGATGGCAGGATACCGCGCCGCCAGCCCGCGGACGATTGTGGGAACATCGGCGATGGTGAATCGGCCGCTGGCATCGCCCAGGATGAAGCGGTTTTCACCCCGCGTAACCGGGGCCATGACGTCCACCGAAACCGCGGAACCGAGCATCGTCCCCCAAGCGGCTAAGCTCGTTTGATCGGCGGCGAGAGTCGCTTCCAGGTTCAGCTCGGGCGCGCTCCAGTCCTGCCAAACCACGTTCTCAAGGGCCACGCGCGCGGTGCCTGTCGCGGCCGAAGGGTCAGGCAAGAGCTGTTGCACCTCCATGGTTAGCGCGGCCACCGTCGCCTCCGCCGGGAGTGGGAAACCGAAGCGCATGGCCGTCTGACCCACATCCAGCTTGCCCTCGCGGAGTTCGATTTTTGCAGATGCAAAACCGGGCGTGCCGGTGATCTCTAACACAGCATCATCCAGCAGCACCCGCGCTTCTAACGACGGCTCGCCACCGGCCGGGAGTTGCACCGCTAGATCGCGGACGCCCACGCCGGGAAACGGATCGATGCGATCGATGGTGAGTTTTTCCGGTCCCCACCGGATCAGGGACTGCTGGGCCGGCCACTCGCGGCCGTCGGCATCGGTCACTGCGCCCAGTTCCAGTGTTAGATCCTCACTACCGGCCTGGTGGGAAATGTGGCTCGATGCAAGCCGCAATGCCGGTTTCCCATCGCGGGCGGCGTAGAGGCTGATGTCTTTTATTTCGAGATTTAAGGGAATGATCTGGCTGCGAATGGACCGCAGGGTTTCGTTCAGTTTCCGCAGGTCGAGCGGTGGATTTTTCTCATCCTCGTTTTTCAATCCCAGGCGAAGGTTCGCGTGGACCCCCTCCAAGGTTAGGCCTTGTAATTTGCCCTTGACGATCCCCCGCCATCGATAGGTCGGGATCACCTTGTCGATGGTTAGGCTGGCAAGGGTCTTGTCGCCCTCGATTTTTAAATCGGAAAATGAGACCCCACCGAGGAGGCTGCCCTTGACCTTGAAATTTCCCCGAATGCCGGCCTTTTCCAAGTAGCGGACCGCCACCCGCGGGCCGATCATCCGCAGTCCCGGGCCGTTCAACCAGAGGAGACCTAACGCTAACAGGAACACGCCGATCCAGAGCCGGTACTTGATGCGTCGCCTCTGACGCGGTGCGGGTGCTTCGTTTGTCACTTCAAGGTCTGCCAAAACGTCGATAGCTTTGCCGCAACTCGCTGCCCCGTCAAACGCAGCCTTTTTTTCGGCAATTGCCAGACCGCGTCCCTCGGTCTATCTCCGCGCCATGGAGCCTATCACTTTTTCCCCTCTCTACATGGAACGCGTCTGGGGTGGCCGCGAACTCGAGCGCGTCTATGGCCGCACCCTGCCGGACCCCGACAAGCGCTTCGGCGAGTCTTGGGAAATTGTGGACCGCGAGGACCACCAGTCGGTGGTGGACGCTGGGCCCATGCGCGGCAAGACGCTCCACGAGCTATGGAGCGATCACCGCGAGGAAATTTTCGGCGAAGGGCTTGATCACCTTCCGCGATTTCCCCTTCTCATCAAAATTCTCGATGCGCGCGACGACCTCTCGATCCAAGTGCACCCGCCAGCTCATCTCGCCGAAGTGCTCGGCGGCGAACCCAAATCCGAAATGTGGTTCATCGCCGATGCCACCCCCGGGGCCAAACTCTACGTCGGCCTCAAAGCGGGGGTGACTCGGGATGATTTCGAGAAGGCCATCGCGGGCGGGACGGTGGCGGACTGCGTTCACGCGATCACCCCGCAGCCCGGTGAGTCCATTTTCATCGCGTCCGGTCGCCTTCACGCCATCGGCGCGGGGTTTCTCATTCATGAAATTCAGCAAAATTCGGACACCACTTACCGCGTCTTCGATTGGAATCGCCTCTGCCTGGATGGCCAGCCACGCGAGCTGCATGTCGGCGAATCACTAGCTAGCATCGACTTTCAAGACTTCGAACCGGCGATGGATCCTCCCATGGGCGGGAATCTCGCGAGCTGCGAGTATTTTAAAACCGACCTTAAAACCTTCCAACCCGGTCAAACGATCGGGAATCCGCAGCCCGGCAGGTTCTCGATCGTCTCAGTAGTGGATGGCCAGTTAGAAAGTCAGGGTAGAGCCCGGTTCTGCAAGGGCCAGTCCGTCCTGATCCCACGTGAGGGAACTCAGCTAACTGCTGTGGAAGAGTCCAAGGTTCTTCAAATCACCCTGCCGGTATGATTCGAAAAGCCGGTGCCGGGTTCAGCGCGGGGCGCGGTTCTTGGTGAGAAGGCGGTAAACAAATAATAGAAGAATCGCTCCGACCACCGAGGCGATGAAACCTGCGGGTTCACCCTCGCTATACCATCCCAGCGCGCGTCCGAGAAACCCGGCTACCAATGCACCTGCTATACCGATTAGTATGGTGATAATGAATCCGCCCGGATCTTTTCCCGGCATCAAGAACTTCGCGATTATCCCCACAATGAGGCCGATGATGATCATCCATAAGAATCCCATAATTTTAGTTGGTTATTGTTAGTTTCAAGGGAGAGTCCAATATTCGGACAGCCACCTAGCAATCTTCGTTCCGCCGCACCCTGTTGGCGTAGTTTGAAGGTTTGGTGGCATCATTGACGGCAGGTAACGCGTGCATAATGCATGTTCTAAGCGTTTCCTGCACACAGAATCATTGGCGGGCCGCGATGGTCCCAACACCCATGGACTGGCATGGGGCAAGCTATCAGGGGAATCTAAATTAGAACCCCTAGCCAAATCCTTCATCCCAATGCCGACGAAATCACGGGTTAGTATTTTCCAAATCCTCAAGGATGCGTTTGGAGGATTCAAAAAGGATGACTGCGTGCGCGTCAGCGCCTCCCTTGCCTATTACTCCGCCTTCTCGCTTGCGCCTCTGCTTTTGATCGCCGTGGCAATCGGCGGAGCGTTCTTTGGCGAGGACGCAGTGCGCGGCGCGCTGGAGGATCAGCTCCGGCAAAACATGGGGCCCAACGCCGCGTCGCTCTTGCAGGACATGGTCGCGAGTGCCAGAAAGCCCTCAGACAACGTGCTAATGTCACTGGGGGGAATCGCACTGCTTCTGGTCGGCGCGGCGGGATTGTTCGGACAGCTTCAGGCCGCGCTGAACACCATCTGGGAGGTGGGTCCGCCGCTCGCTAAAGGATTCAGAGGGTTTGTGAAGAATTACCTGTTATCGTTTTCGATGGTTCTGGTCACGGGCTTCATGCTCCTGGTCTCCATGATTCTAACCACTGTTTTGCAGGCGCTAAGCGAGCGGGTCGGGGAAATCGCCGGCATCCCTCTAACCGCTTGGGGCGTGGCCGGCGGCACGCTCTCATTCGTTGTCACCGGGTTGATGTTCGCCGCCATTTTTAAGATACTTCCCAATACTCGGATCCAATGGCGCGAGGTATGGGTGGGCGCGCTGTTCACCGCCGCTCTTTTCATGTTGGGCAGGTCCGCGATCGGATGGTATCTCGGACGGGCCGCCACTTCCTCGAGTTATGGGTCCGCCGGATCGTTCGTGGTGATTCTGATGTGGCTTTACTATTCTAACATGATCCTGCTCTTCGGGGCGGAATTCACTGAAGCTTACGCACGCCGCGGTAAGTTAGATGAAATGAAACCGACTGAATCCCTGCGCTAGCCGCTCCTGCTAACTGCCGGTATTCAGCCATCCTGCCACGGCTCGGGCGGCCCGCTGGTGGGCGCCCAACCCGCCAAGTTTCGCTGAGGTTTCGGCCAGCCGGGATTGCAAGGACTCGCGCTTGGCGGGGGATTCCAGGAATTCCTTCAACGAACGCGCCACCGCCACGGGTTCCGCTTTGGCCTGGATGAATTCCTCGACCACTCGTTCGTCCGCCAGAATGTTGACCAGTCCGATGTGCTCGATTTTTACCAGCAGCTTTGCCAAGAGGTAGCTCAATGGTGCCAGCCGATAGACCAGACAGTAGGGCAAACCATAGTAGGCGGCTTCCAGCGTGGCGGTGCCGCTGGCGATCGCCGCGCAGCACGCGCGTTGCATGAGCGAATGGCTTCCCCCCGTGGTGACAGTGATCGAATCCCCTGCCCCGGCCTCTTCCAGCAGCCCGCGGATTTGCTCGGCAAGTTTCGCGGAGGCGGCGGGCACTTCGAATTTCAGCCCGCTGTTCCATGCCTTAAGCTCCCTCGCAGTCCCGATCATCATCGGAAACAGTCGCGCGATTTCCCGCTCGCGGCTGCCGGGGAAAAGTCCGACGAGTCGCTCGTCGCGCTGGGCGTTTGCAATGCGCTTTTCCTCCAGTTCGTCCACCAGCGGATTCCCGACGAAGGTGGCTTTCAGGCCGGCGTTCGCGAAAATTGGCGGCTCGAAAGGAAACAGGCAGAGCACCTCATCCAGCAATCTCGCCATGATCGGGATGCGGCGTTTGTTCCATGCCCAGACTTTTGGACTGATGTAATAAACGATGCGCGTCGCGGGGCACTCGCGTTTTACTGCCGCCGCAAACCGCAAATTGAAGCCCGGGTAATCGATGAGCAGCAGCACGTCCGGCTGGAAATTTTTTAGCTCCGCAAGCATTTCGCCAAATCTCTCCTTGAACCAGCCATAGCGTTTCAAAACCTCCCAAACTCCCATCACGGCGGCGTCCTCAACCCAATCCCGCAAATCCGGCCCTGCGATTTCCGCCATTTCCGGACCGCCAGCGCCGTGGAACGCAAGGTCGGGGACGATTTCGCGAAGGGAACGCAGCAATCCCGCACCGTGGGCGTCGCCGCTCAACTCCCCTGCGACCACGTAGATCCGTTTCGACATGCGGCGGGAAGCTATTCAAGCCGCCCCCTGCTGACCAATCAAAATACCCGCCCTTCCTCGCCGATTGGCTAAATCGAAAACTTCCCGACTTCCGCATTGATTTCGACGCCATGGCCGCTTTGATCGGCCCCCGCAGCCCCGCGCCTCCACTCATGTCCGCTGATTTCAAAGATTCTCCCGTCCCGCTCGCTGAAATTTCCCAAGCGCCTAACGCCTTAGAGCTGTTCCTCGACCGCAACCAGAAGGGCGTTGTGGTCTTCGCCATCCTTCTCGCGTTAGCGGCGGTCAGCCTGGTGATCTATCGGGGCATCCAGACCAGCCATCAGGAAACCGCCGGAGCCGCGCTCAACAAGGCTGCGGATATCGCTTCTTACCAGGCCGTTGTGGATGGCCATCCGGACACCGTCGCCGCCGGGAGCGCGATGGTGCTGCTAGCGGACAGCCAATGGACCGCAGGCAAACAGGACGACTCCATTGCGACTCTTCGCAAGTTCATCGCGGCCTCTCCCGCCCATCCGGCGCTTCCCTCAGCCAAGGCCAGTCTCGGAGCGAAACTGATGGCCCAAGGGAAATCCGGCGACGCCACCAAGGTGTTTGAAGAAGTCGTTGCCGATCCTGCCGCTAGGTATATTGCGCCCTTCGCCCTCATTTCCCTAGGCGATCTGGCTAGGTCCGGCGGAGATCTGGAAAAAGCCGAAGCCTTCTACACCCGGGTGAAGACGGATTTCCCGCAAAGCAGTTTTTCGGAAACCGCCAACAAGCGCACCGCGACATTGAAGGCCAAGCCACCCGTCGAGATCGAGCCCCCCCCCGCGCCGGCCACGCCGCCGGTCGATCCGATGGCGGCAATCAAGGCGGCCATGCCACCCGGAGTCACCGTCACGCCGGCGGAATCCGTCATCCCTTCCCTCGAAGTCCCCGCTGAAGCGCCTCCGGAAGCCCCGCTCGCGCCCAAGCCTTAAGTCATCCGCCCAGGTCAGGAAACGATTTGACATCCCAATAACTCCAACCACCCTTCACCACCGTGTTTAAAAAAGTAATCGGCCAAGATAATAGCGAATCCCAACGGTCCGCACCTCCTCATCCGGAAGCCCGCCACCCGGAACCCACCTCAGCGCCCGCGCCGCCGTCCTACGGTGCTCAGCAGCCCGCCGCCGCCCGACCTTCGCCGGCCGCCACCCGCAACGTTCTTTCGACCGACGTCGAGATCAAGGGCACCGTGAAGTTCACCAACGACCTCGTCGTTGACGGCAAAATCGAAGGGGAAATCAACTCGGATGGCAACCTGACCGTGGGTGAAAACGCCCGCCTCAAGGCCGAAATCAAAACCGCGACCATTGTCGTTTACGGCAAGGTCCACGGGAACCTCACCGCCACCGACCGCGTCGAACTCAAGGCCAGCGCCGAAGTCGTCGGCGACATCAAGGCCAAGACCCTCTCCATTGAGGCAGGCGCCATTTTCGTAGGAAAATCGACAGTCGGCACCCCGGCCAATATCCCCGCCGCCGCTCAGCCCGCATCCAAAAATGCCGCCCCGGAAGCTCCCAAACAAGCCACCCTTGCTGGAACCGCGCCCTAACCGCTCCCGTTCCGGTCCCCCGGCAACCGCACATTTCTGTTATGGCCGATGAGCCCCAGCGCCATCGCATCGAGGTAATCTGCCCGGAGTGCGGGCAAGTCCAATCCGAGCCCGCGCTCGTTGTTTCCACGCAATGCCGGGGCTGTCGCGCCAATTTCCAAGTTCGCGAGGGCAAAGGGGTGGTGAGAAGCCGTCCGATTACCCGCCTCGCCGTGCCGCGCAAGGATTCCGACCCGGAGCCTGAGCCGCCGCCCGATGCGCCCAAACCCTCGCCCATGCTGCGCCGGGGTCCCGTCGTGCCACCGCCCCAGTCGTTCCTGATGCGGCTCTTTAATCCGACCAAACCGCCCCGCAACATCACCTGCTTCGGTTGCGGCCACACCTACACCACCATTGGCGAAGCGCAGTCGAGCCAGTGCCCGAAATGCAGCGGCTACATCAGCCTGATCGACTACGAGATCAAAGACCACTGGAACCGCCGCATTGAAACCTGCGGCGATGTGGTCATCGAGAAATCCGGGGTCGTCTCCGGGGTCACCCTCCGCTGCCACAATCTCACCGTCCTGGGCGAACTCGCCGGTTCCGTGGAGTGCACCGGGGATCTCATCATCCGCAGCCACGGGAAAATCATCGGCAAGGTCAACTGCCGGAATCTGCGCGTCGAAAAAGGCGCACGCGTCGAGTTTCTCAATCCCGTCACCGCCGTCACCGCTTTCATCGACGGCCAAGTCCGCGGTCAGATTTCCTGCTCCGGCGCGGTCACCCTGGAAAAAAGAGCTCACTTGCAAGGCCTCGTCCGCACCACCTCGTTCATCGTCAAACCAGGAGCGAAACACACCGGCACCATCGAAATGGTCACCGTGCCCGCCCCCTAAGCCTAAGTCCCTCATGCTTGCCGCCCTCGATCTCAAGGAGGAAATCCTCGCCCTCAAAAAGGCCAGGAACGCCGTCATCCTCGCCCACAACTATCAGACCGGGGACATCCAGGACGTCGCCGACTACGTGGGCGACTCGCTCGGCCTCGCCTACCACGCCAAGGCCACCGATGCCGACGTCATCGCCTTCTGCGGCGTCCACTTCATGGCGGAAACGGCAAAGATCGTGAACCCCGGAAAAATCGTCGTGCTGCCCGATAAGGATGCCGGCTGCTCACTCGAGCAATCGTGCCCGGCTCCCCAGTTAGAAGCCTTTCTCCAGGAAAACGCGGCGAAGAACTACTACGTTATCGCTTACATCAACTGCTCCGGCGGCGTGAAGGCACTCTGCGATGTCATTTGCACCTCGGGCAACGCCGTCAAAATCGTCAACTTGGCACCGAAAGACCGCCCAATCCTGTTCGTCCCCGATGAAAATCTCGGCGCGTGGGTGATCGAGCAAACCGGCCGCAAGATGGATCTCTGGAAGGGCAACTGTTATGTCCACGTCGAGTTCACCCGCGACTCCATCAACCGCATCAAATCCGAATATCCGGACGCCCTCGTCGTCGCCCATCCCGAATGCACCCAGGCCGTTAGGCTCCTTGCCGACGAGGTCTGCTCGACGGAAAAAATGATCGCCTACTGCAAGAACGCCCCGGTTAGAGACATCATCGTCGTCACCGAGAGCGGCATGCTCCACCGCCTGCGCAAGGAGTGCCCGGACAAGAATCTCATCGCCGGCCCCACCGACCGTTGCGCCTGCGCGGACTGCCGCTACATGAAGATGAACACCCTTCAAAAACTCCGCGACTGCCTCGACACCCTCCAGCCCCGCGTGGAAATGGAAGAATCGCTCCGCAAGCGCGCCGAGCTGCCGTTGCTGCGGATGCTGGAGCAGTCTAAGTGACTGCCGGGAATGACAGGACTCCTAACGCCTCGTGTGTTCATCTCGCCAATGCCTGATTTGATTTCTCACAGAGTAACAGCGATCGCAGCCGTGGGTTTCAACCCATGGGGAAAACCACAGCTTGGACAGCGTCCTCTTTGCTCTCGGCCCCAAGAACACCGAATGCGCTATGAAACCATCCTGCGAATTTCCCGCTTGCGGGTCGGCGCTCGCTTTGGTTTCGTGCGCCACGTCCTTGAGACGCCGCTGTAGCTCAGGGGTAGAGCAATTCATTCGTAATGAATAGGTCGTCGGTTCGAATCCGACCAGCGGCTCCATAAAACTTTGGGTTGGCGAACGATCACGGTGAGGCATCCAGCGCGGCGGAGTTGCGCCCACCGTCTTGTTCTCTTGGTTGCGCAGTTTGGCGCTCGGCAATCTGAAGCATCTTTTGGAATGTTTTGCTGCTGTCGTATGCCTCTGCAATGAATGTGGAGAGCCGCCGGAACTCAGTGTAATCTCTCCTGTAAAACGCAGAACGTGCTTGGGAGTAATAGTCGGAATTAGTCTGTTTACATATCCGTGACCAGAATGAACTCCGGAATCTTTTGGTTCGAATCAGCCACACCACCTCGGCACCAAGCTCACCTTCTTCGTCATATCTATTACCGACCGCCCGAATAGCACCATGACGATTACCTCCGACATCTTTCCAGGATGATTCAATCCGAATGTCGGACACTTTCGTCTCGGGATCTGTTACCTCCGCAATCCTTTGCCCGACGTAATCACAAAAATCCGAGTAATGAAGAACAGCGGTAATTCCGTAATGCTTCGAAAACTCGGCTCTACCTATATGCTCCGGATTCATTTTTAAGCAAACGACCAAAGCGCAGCCTGCCCTACCAGCGGGAACCAGCGCAGATCGCGAGGTTAAGGTTGGAGTTGCGGGACATCATCGAAACCAGGCAGCTGGTTGGGTAGGTCTGTCGCCTATTGTTAGTCCTTCGGGGTGAACATCGGATCACGGGACTCCAGTCGCTCGGCCAAGCTCTTCAGCAGCTTTGGATCCGTCTTCCCCTCGCCCACCAGCTCGTTTGCGGCTTTCGCAAGCTTTTCTATCAAGTTCTGCTCCTCTTCGCTTTTGGGTTCGATGCGATAGAAGCGATTTCCGTGAAGGACGAAGAAGACTTGGCGGCGGGACTTCCGCTCAAGAACTGTCCAATATACTGGATTGGCCACCATAAGACCGAATTTGTCGCCGGTTGCCGATTCGAAAAAAAAGACCTTTGATCCACCGTCGAAGGGAACCTCCCAACCCAGGAAACCTTTGATGGCCCAGTCAGCAAACTTCTTCTTTTCAAGCTCCGCCCACTCAGCACGAAGTCCTATCGGAGGAAGCGTGGCGCCATCCTCAGCCCAAACTGGAATCGCGATGAACGCCGTCACTAGCAAATGTCGAAGGATTGTCTTCATTCTGATGCAACGTTAGGACCCGGGAAAGTCCGCGGTTAGGCCAACAGTTCCCTCACTACGCGCGCGGGTTCGACTCCGGTTAGCTTTTGATCCAAGCCTTGAAATTTGAAGGAGAGCCGCTCGTGATCGACGCCTAGCAGATTGAGGATGGTGGCGTTGAGGTCGCGGATGTGCATCGGGTCCTTGACGATGTTGTAGGAGAAATCGTCGGTCTCGCCGTAGACAGTGCCGGGTTTCACGCCGCCGCCCGCCATCCACATCGAGAAGCAACGGGGGTGGTGGTCGCGACCGTAGTTTTCCTTGGTGAGGCCGCCCTGCGAGTAAACGGTGCGACCGAATTCTCCGCCCCAGACAACAAGGGTGTCGTCGAGCAGACCGCGTTGCTTGAGGTCGGCCATTAGGGCGGCGGTCGGCTGATCGATGTCTTCGGAGAGCGTCTTGATATTCGTCGGGAGATTCGTGTGATTGTCCCAACCCCGATGGAAAATCTGGGTGAAGCGGACCCCGCGCTCGGCGAGGCGGCGGGCCATCAGGCAATTGTAGGCATAAGTGCCGGGTTCTTTGGCTTTAGCGCCATACATGTCCCAGATCGATTGCGGTTCGTTTGAAAGATCGGTGAGCTCGGGGACCGAAGTTTGCATCCGGAACGCCATTTCATACTGAGCGATGCGGGCGTTGGTTTCGGGATCGCCGATGCGGGCTTCGAGCTTGCGGTTCATTTCGCTCACCCCGTCGATCATCGCGCGGCGGATCGCGCTGGGCACGCCCTTGGGATTGGAGAGGTGGATCACGGGATTTCCCCCGGAGCGAAGGGCGACTCCGGCATTCTCGGGCGACAGGAAACCGGCCGACCACAAGCGCGAGGAAAGCGCTTGGATGTTCGCGGTAGTCGCGAGCTTGGAGGTGAGGACGACGAAGGTGGGGAGGTCGTCGTTCATCGATCCCAGGCCGTAGGAAATCCACGAGCCCATGGAGGGCTTGCCGGGAATCATGTTGCCGGAGTTCGCCAGCAGGATGGCGGGCTCGTGGTTGATGGCCTCGGTGTGCATCGAGCGGATGACTGCGAAGTCATCGGAGACTTTGGCGAGATGCGGAAACAGGTCGCTCACCCAGTGCCCGGCCTTGCCGTATTGCTGGAATTTGTAAAACGAAGGGGCTACCGGAAACCGCGTTTGCGAGGCGGTCATGCCGGTGAGTTGCTGGCCGCCTCGGACGGACTCCGGCAGGTCCTGATCGAAGTGGTTAATGAGGTTCGGCTTGTAGTCCCAGGTCTCGATCTGCGAGGGCGCGCCCGCCATGAACAGATAGATCGCGCGCTTCGCCCTGGGCGCGAAATGGGGCATCAGCGCGGCCTGCATTTCTGCGGCTTGGGCCGAATGGGCGCCCTTGGCGAAGAGGCCGGCGATGCTGGCCCAGGCGAGCGACTTGCCGGCACGGGACATGAACTGCCGCCGTGAGGCGAGAGCGTGCCATTCGGATTTTAAGGCGTCTGGGATCGGGAGATCCATGACGGACGGGCCTTCGCCGCCGTGGTCGGAGCAGAGATGGAGGTTCATAGGAAGAGGAAGAGATCTATGAGGGATGAGCTATGATGGATGATCGATGAGGAAGAGAAGAGAGCGGACTATGGGCGGCGTTTGGATTTTTGGCGGGCGGTTTGGATGGAGGCGTAGAAGATGCGTTGGAGTTCGTCGGATTCGGCGATGGCGAGTGCTACTTTGGAGGTTTCTTTCAGGAGAGGAACGCGGACGATGAGGCGGAGCCAACGTTCGGACTCGCGGAGTTCCTTGAGGGCGATGGACATTTTGTGGATGAAATCTTCGGTGGACTCGCCGCCTTGCGCCTCGCCGTGATGCGCCATCGGCGCGGTGCCGGAGCGAATCAGTTGTCCGCAAACATGACGGCCCGCGTACGATGCCGGAAGTTGCTCCGCCACACGAATGCAAACAGCCGCAAACTCAAGCAACCGCTCGTCCAGCGATTCACGCTTCTTCTCTCTATCCATTTCTTCACTCATAGGTCATCCATCCTAGTTCATCTATCATAGATCCTCTTCCTTCTTCACTCATAGATCATCCTTCATAGCTCATCTATCATAGATCATTTCGTTAGCGTTTCGTCTAGATTGAGAAACTGATTGGACATCATGGTCCAGATGGCGACTTCGGTCGGGTTGAGGTCGGGGTTCACCGGCGCGGCTCCGGTGGAGAGGAGGTCCTTCGCGTCCTGCGGATGCTCCTGATAGTATTTGGCGTAGCGTTCCAGGCTTTTGGTGAGATCCGTGATTTCGTTTTCGGCGAGCGGTCTTGAAACTAACGTTTCTGCGAGAAAACCCAAGCGTTCCGGGACGCTGCTGCCGCGAAGGATCGCGCGCTCGGCGAGCTTGCGCGCGGCTTCGACGAACTGGGGATCATTCATGCTAACAAGCGCCTGCAGCGGCGTGTTGGTGCGGGCGCGCCGGATGCAGACGACCTCGCGGGCCTGCGCGTCGAAGGTCTCTAACGATGGTGGCGGGGCGAAGCGCTTCCAGAACGAATAAAGCGAGCGGCGGTAGAGACCCTCGCCTTCGTCCTGCTTGTGGTGAAGCGTGTTGGATTCCGGCATTGAGACGGCTTCCCAGATGCCTTCCGGCTGATAGCTCTTGACCGGCGGCCCGCCGACCTTGGCGGCTAACAGTCCGGATGCCTGCAGGGCGGTGTCGCGTAAAACCTCTGCATCCATCCGGAATCGGGGACCGCGCGAGAGCAGGCGGTTTCCCGGATCGGCGGCGAGCGTCTCGGGCGTGACATGGTTGCTCTGCCGGTAGGTGGTCGAGGTGAGCAGCAGTTGATAGATATGTTTTACGTTCCAGCCGGACTCGCGGAACTCGACGGCGAGCCAATCGAGCAATTCATGATTCGACGGCCGAGAGCCCATGATCCCGAAGTCGTCGGAGGTCTCGACCAGGCCGAGGCCGAACACTTCCTGCCAGATGCGGTTCACGGTGACGCGCGCGAACAGCGGGTTCTCCGGTTTGAACAACCACTCGGCGAGTTCGAGCCGGTTAGACGCCTGATTAGGGGCAGGCAGGAACTCGGGCGTGGCCGGCGTGACCAGTTCCTTGCGGGAGGAATAGACGCCGCGGTTCAGCACCCAGGCGGTGGCGGGTATCGGGCGTTCGCGGGTGATCAGAGTGGCCGTGCCGTCCTTGCCGAGGAGGTCGATTTCGTGATCCGCCGCACGGATTTCGGCCCGCAGCTTCGCGGCTTCCGGATCGACGGAGCCAAGGAAATACCGGTCGAGTGCGACAAAGCGCTGGGTGGCGGACCATTGACCCGGATCCGGAGTGGCGGCGAGAATTTCCGCGCTGGGGTCTTCGAAAGGCAGGCGCGCGAATTCCGCAGGCTCCAGTTTGCGGCGATAGAGCCTAACGTCCTGATAGGCGGTTTCAGGCATCCGGTTGCTTCCGACCCGCTGGCCGAGATTGAGCGGGAGTTGGTTGCGAATGGTTTGGCCCGGCTGGAGGGTGTTTGTCTGAAGGTTCACCGGTCGCGGTGCGCCGTTGACATACAATTTCACCCCTTCTCCCCTGCCAGATCCGTCGTAGGTGAAGCCGAGATGCACCCACTCGCCGCGCGGGATTCCCGCAGTGTCGGCGCGGATCGCGTGATTCGGCCACCGGTTGATGATGTGGACCGCGAACTTGTCACCGTCGATGAACATGTCCCAGCCGCGGTGGCCGTCGTTTCTGTCATCGCCCATGCGGGAAATCAGCGCGCCGTTGCCGGTGGTGCCATTGGCGGGTTTGAGCCGGAGCATCGTCCACATCGAGCCGGAGAAACCCTGATCGGATTCAAAGTCACCCTGGTCCGGCATCGTTAGATTCGTGCTGATGTCCATCCTGGCGGATGGCCAGAACCAGATTTGTTCGCCCCAGATAAGAGGGTTGGTGTCCGCCTGGTAGCTGGAGGTTTTCGCGCCCGGCGCGGAATTTTTGACCACGTCGCCCTTTCCCTCGTCGAGTCGCAGGCGCAGCTCCAAGCCTTCCGTGGAAACGGCCGAAGGCTTGTTTCCGGCACCCAGCCACTCTCGGAAAGTTTGCGGGGCGATGGCGCGGCGTTTTTCGAAATTCATCGCAGCCTGCGAGCGGCGGGCGACGGCGGCATCGAATTCGGCACGTTTGTCGTCGGCGGGCAACCGCAACACCGGCAGGGTGTCGGCGATGTTTTCATCCCACGCCTTCTCGGCGGTGTTGTTGAAAAACGCGGCGAGCGAGTAGAAATCCTTTTGCGCCGTCGGGTCGAACTTGTGGTCGTGACACGCCGCGCAGCCGACCGTTAGACCAAGAAATGCGGCGCCGAACGCTTCGGCGCGGTCGCGGGTGTTGTTCGCCTGGACTTCCTCGGGGATGGCGCCGCCCTCGTTGGTGGAGACATTGCAGCGGATGTAGCCGGTGGCGATCCAAGCATCCGCCGATGTCGCGGGAATCAAATCCCCGGCGAGCTGCTCGCGGACGAACTGGTCATACGGTTTGTTCGCCGCGAACGACCGGATGACATAGTCGCGGTAGGGCCAGATCGAGCGCACGTTGTCGAAATGCAGGCCGTGGGTGTCTGCATAGCGCGAGTAGTCGAGCCAGTAGCGAGTCCGGTGCTCGGCATACGCGGGCGTGGCGAAGAGCTTCTCGAGATACGCCGAGTAGGCCGCTTCGGTCGGATTTTTCGCGTAAGCCTCCACGTCCGCCGGATCGGGCAGTAGCCCGGTTAGATCGAGCGCCGCCCGCCGCACCAGCACGCGGGGATCTTCGGGCGGCGCGGGGGACATCCCCTTTTTCGCGAGCTTGTCCTGAATGAAGGCGTCCACCGGATTCGTCACCGCTTCCGGGTGGGAAACGACGGGCATTGCGGGGCGCCGGGGCGGAATGAACGACCAATGCTCCTCGTAAACCGCGCCCTCCTCGACCCAGCGTTCGAGGGTGGCAATTTGCTCCGCCGTGAGCTGCTTGTGAGACTTCGGCGGCGGCATGATCTCGTCCGGATCCTTCGACTTGATCAGCCGGACTAACAGCGAAGCGCCCGCGTCGCCCTTGACGATCACCGGCTGGCCATCCTCGCGGTTTTGGAAGGCGAACTTCTCCCGGTCCAGCCTGAGCGGCTCCTTTTCGGGCAGCCGCGTCCCCGAATCGGGACCGTGGCAGTGGTAGCAATTTTCCGACAGTATCGGCTGGATGGAGGCGTTGAACGAAATTGGCGAGCCTGCGGGCGCGTCCTCCATCCTCAGCGTGATCAACGAGGGGCGGTCGCAACCCACGAGAATGCAACCGGCTAGAATGGTAAGAAATGAGTTAAAAGCTGCCTTCATCGTGGGTTAAAAACGTGGAAAATCCTTCTCGGAATCCTAGTCCCCCAAAACGGGTTTCGTGGTGTTCATCTTGCACCGGGAGCAATCACAACTCCGCCATCTCCATCGCGCCGATGGAACGCGCTGCCAGATCCTCCACTTCCGCCACCGAAGACACCTGGCAAAGCCGCTGACGAAGGTCTTTCGCGCCGGGAAATCCTTTGCAATAGGCCATCAGCCGCGAACGCATCGCCGTCAATGTTTGGCGTTCGTCGCCATTTCTTCGGCTCTCCACCGCCAGCCTGCAATGCTGGAGAACCAGATCCCAGCGCTCTTCCACGAGGATTTCCGGCAGGACCTTGCCGGTTTCCAAAAAGTATTTCGCCTCGCGAAAAACCCAGGGATTCTGCATTGCCGCGCGACCGATCATCACCCCGGAGACCGCCGTTTCCCGCCGCCGCCGCACGACGTCCGCGCCGCAGGTGATGTCGCCGTTTCCAATCACCGAGATGCGGACCGCCCGCGCGACCGCGTCGATCACATTCCAGTCCGCCTCGCCGCTGTAGCCTTGCGCCCGCGTCCGGCCGTGCACCGCGATTGCCTGCATGCCGCAGTCTTCCAAGATCTTCGCCACCTCGACCGCGTTGACCGAGTTCTCGTCCCAGCCGATGCGCATTTTCGCCGTCACCGGCACCTGGTCGCCCACCGCCTTGGCGACTCCTGCCGCGACCGAGGCGAGGATCGGGCAATCCTTGAGCAGCGACGAGCCGCCGTTGCGCGCCACCACCTTGTTAACCGGGCAGCCGAAATTGATGTCGATGAAATCAGGACATTTCCAGTCGATGATCTTCCGCGCCGCCTCGCCCATCCGCCCGCCGTCCGCGCCGAAAAGCTGGACGCCCACCGGCCGCTGCCCGTCGCTGAACTCGGTGTATTTCCGCGTCCGCTCGTCCGCCTGCATGATGCCCTCCGCCGAGACGAATTCCGTCACCGTCACGTCCGCCCCCAGCTCCTTGCAGATTTGCCGGAAAATCACATCCGTCACCCCCGCCATCGGCGCGAGATAGAGCGGGAAGCTATCTTTAGAAAACCAGGGAAGCACGCGGGAGTTAAAATCCGCCTGTCCGGCAAGTCCACTCTGGAGGGAGGAAAGTGCCAAGTGAGGATTAGTCGCCCCGCACTTCTCGCGGTTGATGTCCAGTGGTGCCCCGCCCAGGTGGCTGTAGATTCCCGCCGCGGGTCTTCCTCATCCCGCCGCCTCATACACGCTCTCCCCGCTCTCCAGATATTTCTCCAGCACATGCTGAAACAGCACCCCGCACTTCTGCTCGAATAGCTCCGTCGTGTATTTCTCCGGCAATCCGCTATCCAGCATCTTCTCGATCTCCACCCGCACCGCGGCCCGTGTCGTGCGCTTCGTCCGCCATGCAAGCACCAGCTTCTCCGTTTTCAGCTTCGCCAGCAAATCCTTGCACACCTTTTTGATCGACTCCGTCTCCATAATTGTTAGATCAGGACCAGGCCGTGTTAGGATGTCGAACACCGCCAGCTCTTCCTCGCTGATCTGCTCGCGCAAGTGGCGCTGCTCCTCGTCGTTGAGATCCTTGGTGAAGGTCACCAACTCCGCGAACAACTGCTCGATACTCAGCGCGCCGCTGTTATACGCCTCGATCATCTTCTGGAACCGGTCGAGGAAATCGTAGCGGCTCGCGTTCAGGCGGATCAGGTTGTCCAGCTTCCGCTCGATCAAGGCCCGCAATTGCTGCGCTTCGATGTTCTTGTTCGGCGTCCTTTCGAACTTCCGCATCAGCACCTCGAAGTCGATCTTGCTCAGGTCGATGGTCTTTGCCGGCGCTCCAGGTTCTTCCCTCGCGGTAGTAACGATCGCGCCATCCAGCACGCCCGAGATCGCGGCCATCACTTCCGTGATATTCACCGGGTCCTTCTGCGCGCGCACGGCTTTCGCCAGTTCCGCGATCAACTGCGCGGTCGGAGCCAATTCCGGAATGACGGGATCCGGCATCACCGCTTTGTAGAGGCGTGACACATCGTTCGCCTGCCCCAGAAACGCATCCCTCACTTCATCCGTCCGCAGGAGTTGATTCACTGCCGGGATGAAGTATTTGGCAACTTTGTGAACGGCGATGAGATCCACATTCTGCTTCCGGCAGAATTCAAAGACCTGATCCAGCGCGATCCGCAGCGCCTCCACCAATTCCTTCTTATCCTTCACCGGCATCTCGCCGCCGCCGCCGCCGGTGCCGGAGCCGTAGATGGCCAATGCCTTTTCCAACTCCTGGAAAACATTCGCGTAGTCCACGATCAGGCCGTTCACCTTGTCGCCATAGACCCGATTGGCGCGGGCGATGGTTTGCATCAGCGTGTGGCCGCGCATCGGTTTGTCCAGATAGAGCGTCGAGCAACTCGGCGCATCGAAGCCCGTGAGCCACATCGCGCAGACGAAGACCAGGCGGAAGGGATCGGCCGGGTTCTTGAACTTCTCCTCCAGGTCCTCCTTCACCATCCGCTCCCGGTGCGGCAGGATGTCGAAGCCCTTTTCCTTCATCTCGGAAATCTCATTCTGCCCCGGGGAGACGACCACCGCCATGTCCGTCTCCTGAAGATTGACCAAGCGAGCGAGGAGTCCTGCATGATCCGGGTGACTTCCCGCCATCCCTTCCAGCGCCTTCAACACGCGGGCCTTCTCCGCCTCCCACTCGGCGCGAACTTTTTCATACATCCGCAGCGTCGTCAGCTTGTCGATGGAAACGACCATCGCCTTGCCCTGATAGCCGCGGTTCAGGAAATGATGGACGATGTCCTTCGCCACCGCGTCCAGCCGATCTTCGCGGGTGATCAGGTGATAGCGCTGGCCCAGCACTTTCCTCAGTTTCTCCTCCTGATCGTCGTCCAGCCCGGCGTCCTCGATCGTTTGATAGATCTCCTCGTTCAGCTCCGGATTGGTGATTTGCAATTCCGGTGTCCGGTTCTCGTAGAACAACGGCACCGTCGCCCCGTCCTCCACGGACTGCCTGAAATTATAGACACTCACGTAATCGCCGAACACCTCGCGCGTCCGTTCCTCTCCGGCGATCAGCGGCGTGCCGGTGAAGGCCACGAACATCGCGTTCGGCAGCGCCGTGCGCATGTTCATCGCCAGCGTGTCGTATTGGCTGCGGTGCGCCTCGTCCGTCAGCACGATGATGTCATCCCGCTCCGACAGCACCGGATGCAGCGTCCCCGGCTCCGTGCGGAACTTGTGGATCAGCGTGAATACATAGCGGTGATCCTCACCCAGCAGTTTCCGCAGGTGGCTCGCGCTCGTCGCCTGGCATAGCTCGGATGCTGCGCCGCAGGTCGAGAAGGTCCGGTAAATCTGCGTGTCCAGCTCCGTCCGGTCCGTGATCACCACGAAAGTCCAGTTCCCTTTGAGCTTCCGGAACACTTTCTCCGCGAAGAACACCATCGAGTAACTCTTCCCGCTTCCCTGCGTGTGCCAGAAGACGCCGATCCTTCCATCCGTGGAAAACCGCAATGCTTCCACCGCGCGGTTCACCCCGAGAAACTGATGGTTCTTCGCCAGCAGCTTGCTCACGCCGCCCTTGCTGTCGGAAAAGCGGGTAAAATTCTCCACTAGATCCAGCAACCGCCCTTTCTCGCAAGTCCCGCGCAGCAGCGTCTCCAGCGAGATCCCCGCCACGTCCTCCTCGCCCGTCGCCTTCTTCCAATCGCCGAAATGCTCCCACTCCGCCGTCAGGCTGCCGATCTTGCTCTGCACCCCGTTCGAGACCAGCAGCAGCGCGTTGTAGTGGAAAAGTTGCGGGATCGTCTGCTTGTAGTCGCGGAGGTTCTGGAAAAATCCCTCGCGCACGTTCACGCCCGGCTTCTTCAGCTCGATCAGCACCAGCGGCAGGCCGTTCACGAAGCCCACCAAATCCGGCCGCTTCAGGAAATCCTGACCCGCCACCCAGAACTGCGAGCCCAGCAGGAAATCATTGTTCTCCGGCACCTCCCAATCCACCACACGCACCATCTCCATCCGCTGCCCGCCGTGCTCTTGATCGGGAAACGAAACTTTCACGCCCTGTTTGAGCAGCTTGTCGATCTCCCGGTTCGCCTCCGCCAGACTCAGCGCGGTGCGATCCCGGCAAATTTCCTCCACCGCTCCCTCAATCGCCTCCACCGGCAGCTCCAGATTCAGCCGTTGCAGCGCCGGCCGCAGCCGCGTAACCAACACCACCTCCCGCTTGCCATCCCGTCCTAGGTAGCTCACACCGCCGCTCCACTCGTCGTAGCAATTCACCACCTCCCAGCCCAGCTCATGCTGCATGAGCTGGAGCGCCGGTTGTTCGACGAGGTGGTCTTCGGTGTAACCGCTCATTTTTTTATGGCATGATCGATCATGGCGAAATGACGATCCTGCTCCAGCAGCTCCACCCTATGGCGGCGGGCGCAGGCGGAGACCAGCACATCACCGAAGGGCACGTTCACACCGGAGCGGTGGCACGTCCGCGCCGTTGTTGCAGCTTCGGCCCAACAAGCATCATCGAATGCAAGCCAGTGGCTCACCTCCCGCCAGCCCTTCAGGTTTTCCTCATCGCGTCGTCCCTTGGCTCCTTGGTGGAGTTCAAGCCATACAGGCCACGTCATCGCCGTGCGACCGGCCTGCAGTAGCTCCGCAACTTCCGCCTTCAATTGCTCGTTCCCGTCCTTGCGGGAAACTTCCACCCACACCGAGGTGTCAATGAGGAAGATGATGGACTTCATGATTCGTTGAGCCCGGCTTCTCTTCGCGCGATCTCCTCAAGGTCGCCTGCCTCGATCTCGTCGTTGCTGGCAAAATCCAGCGTACCGAAGCTCGAAATCAAATCTTTGACCATCTGCTGGCGGTTGAATCCCTCCAACGCCCTCACTACCGCCTCGCGCTTCGTCTTCGCCCCGGTGTAGCGCATGGCATCCGCCAATGCCTGATCGGGAATATCGATTGTCGTTTTCATGGATTCCAGATAGGCTGGAAGTTGGAATCCAGCAATGCGGAAATTAGGGTTTTCCCATTTCGCCGTCCGAAAGCAGCTTCGGCAACAGCAGGTCGCGGGTGCGACGGAGGGTTTGGTTGTGACGGTGGAGTTTGTGTTGAAGCACTTGATTCGCTTCTGCCATTGCGTTGAAACGCGTTAGTAGATCGCCCGGCGGCACAACGACGACTGCGTTTTCAAAGATCCCGGAGTTTACAGCCGGATATGCGGCACCGGAGGCGTGGTTGACGAGATAGCTGGTGAAGTCTTCGGTAGTTGTGGCTTGGTAGAGGTAGCTCCAAGGCACTGAACGAGCAGAAAGCACGGCAAAGCCAGTGGACGCGATGAGGTTTTCTGCTGGGTCGATGATCAAAGAGAAAGATCGGCGATTGGGACGAACCGTGGACCAGATGATGTCGCCATGTCGGACGATTCGCCGCGCCCGACTCGGTGCGAATTCGAAACTCATCGCCTCGATATTATCAATTGAGCCAGTAGAAACGGAGGCGATGTCGATGTATTGAATTTCTTCGGGAGCGCTGGTAGCGCGGATGCTCCCTGCGTTGACTCCAGCGATTTCCGCTAGTTTTTTGACCTCCCACCCCTTCGGAATCTGTCCGAGTTCAGAGTCGATGAAGCGCGCGGATTCGTGGCCGGGGAAGCGGAAGTGGACGAACCACTCGCGGTAGAGGGATTGCGCCATCTGCTCCAGGATCTTGATGCGGCGTAGGTTGTTCTCGATCAGGTCGTCATAGGTTGAGAGGATGCCCGCGATCTTGCGTTGGGTGGGGGGGTCGGGAAGATTGAAACCGTAGTCGAGGATCTGTCGGCCGCTGATGTGCGGAATATTGACGCCGGTCGTGATAGGTTTGATGTAGCTCTCAAAGCCAGGACCTCCGATCACACATCGAAGGAATGTCTGATCCATCAAACTTGGGTTTGCCCTCAGACGGCAGCACCGCTGAACGAGTAGGGCTTTGGGGTCATGGTCGCGAATGAAGCACCACTTCAAACCTGCGGGAACCCAAGGACGGTCCATTGCTACTACGACATCACCAACGGCTAACTGGAACTTCTCAAACTTTTCCCAATCAACCAGCGGCCAACGTTTCGAGATATCCCACAGCACGCGCCCTTGGCTGACGTTCTCCCCTTTTACGAGGGCAATGTCGTTGGGATCATCGGTGAACTGCTGACTTTTGAACGCGAAACCTGAGAGCAGATCCACGCAGTCGGCCAGCTTTACGTGACCGGTTGCTTGGGACGATTGCCCGCCCTCACATGCATCCGAATGGGATAATAGAAGTCCGCCTGTCATTGGAGTGTACCAGGCTTTTTGCGGGCTTTCTTTTCCTCCGAGATCAGGCGGCGTTCGACCTTTTTTACATCCTCGTCGGGGAGCAGGGATTCCGGGCGGATGCCGCGGTCGATGAGGGTATGGCGGACGGCTTCGTTGTTGGTGACGTGTTCGTTGGAAATGGCGGACTCGCTGGCGAGGCGGTGCTGGCGGGAATTGAAGATGGTGATCTCGGTCGCAAAATCCTTGGCCTTGAGAATGATGGTGGGGGCGAAGTCGGCGAGCGGGCGATTGTCCGGCACTTTCCAGGCGGATTTCATGGCTTGGGTGGATTTGCCGAACAGGGCTTGGTCGCCCTTGCTGCGGATGATGGCGAAGTTGTCGTTGCCGCCGGTTTGCTCGAAGATGACGACGGAGAGTTCCTTCTCGGTGGCACTGAGCTTTTTCCGGGCAAAGACGCGCTCGGCTTCCAGCAGGCGATTCTCGATCAGCTCCGCCCGGCGGGTCTGGACGGCGAAGTAGGTCTGGGCGAAGGCGATTTCCTCTTTCCGGGGATCGCCGTTCTGGGCGATGAGGTAGCAGGCGTATCGGGTGAGTAGGATGTCCTCGATTTCCCGTTTCCCGCCGGAGCCGAGATCGACCATTTTGCTGACGTCATCAAAATGGTCTGAAGCTTGATTTCCTGAGACTTCACAGGCGGTTTTGGCCTTGGAAACGATCAGCAAAAAATTCCGCCACTGGACGTAGCCCAAGAGATGCTGGATGTCGCGGGCCAGCCAGTATTCCACTCCGCCTTCGGTCTGCTGGGCGTGAGCTTCAAAGGTGGAAGTGAGGGAGTGAATGATGTCGGTGTTCATGCTTCGAGGAGTTCGATGACATTTTCCGCGATGCGCGCTTCAAGCTCCCGCGCTTCGGCGTTGAGGACTTCGAGTTCCTCGTTGAGGGCTTCAAGCTGTTCCTTGAAATCCTCGTCGCTGAGGTCCTCGCCCTTGGCGACGCCGACGTAGCGGCCGGGATTGAGCGACCAGCCCTGGGCTTCGATTTCCTGAAGGGTGGCGGCTTTGCAGAGGCCGGGAATGTCGATGTAGGACGGGGCGTCGCCGAAGATTTCCTCCCATTTCTCCTCGGAGCCGTCGTTCAACTCCAGATCCTCGCCGCGATAGAAGCGGACGACGTTGGCGAGGAATTCGAGCTGGGCGCGGGTGAAATCGCGGTGCGCGCGGTCGAGCTGGCGGAAGATGTGGCGGGCGTCGAGGAAGAGCACTTTGTCCGCGCGGCCGGTGCCGGCCTTGCCCTTGTCGAAGAACCAGAGGGTGCAGGGCAGGGTGACGGTGAAGAAGAAATTCGGGCCGATGGCGACCATGACGTCCACATGACCGGCGCGGATGATTTTTTCCCGGATCTCCTGCTCGGAGGCGCGGGCATCGGCGGCGGAGTTCGCCATGACGAATCCGGCGCGGCCCTTTTTGTTCAGCGCGGAGTGGAAATGCTGGATCCAGAGGTAGTTGCCATTGTCGGTGCGCGGGATGCCGAAGGGGTAGCGCGGATCTCCGGCGAGGCGCTCCTTGTCGATCTTGCTGACATTGAAAGGCGGGTTCGCCAGCACGAAATCGAAGCGGCCAACGGAGTCTTGGAGGTCCTCGTAGTAGGTGTTCCCCTGCTTGATATCGCCGCTCAGCCCGTGGACGGCGAGGTTCAGCCGGGCGAGGCGGGCGGTGTCGGTGACGCGCTCCTGGCCGTGGACGGAGATTTCCGATGTGGGATTCTTCTGATGCGCCTCCACGAAGCGGGCGGACTGGATGAACATGCCGCCGGAGCCGCACGCGGGATCGAGGATGCGGCCGTGGTAGGGCTCCAGGATTTCCACGATCAATTTGACGATGGAGGTGGGAGTGTAGAATTCTCCACCCTTCTGGCCCTCGCTCATGGCGAACTTGCCGAGGAAGTATTCGTAGATGAGGCCGAAGGTGTCGCCGCCCTTGTCCATGGAGATGGAGGCCATGGTCTTGAGCAGGGAGGCGAGCGTGCGGCTTTCGAGGATGTGGTAGCTCTTCGGCAGCACGTCGGCGAGGTCCGGGTTTTCCTTCTCAATGGCGCGCATCGCCTCATTAACGGACTGGCCGACATTCGCGCCCTCCGGCAGGCTGAGCAGGTGGGAAAACCGCGCCTCATCCGGCAGATAAACGACGCCCGCCGCATGGAAGTCCGTGGGGCCGATCTTCCGCCGCGATCCGGCCTGCGGCTGAACTTCCTCCTTCACCGCCGCGAACCGGACATCCGCATAGCGCAGGAAGATCAGGCCGAGGACGGTGGGCGAGTATTCGGAAGGCTTGAGCGCGGCGTTGGACCAGAGCTGGTTGGCGGCGTCCCAGAGTTTCTTTTCGAGTTCGGCGTGGGAATCGTCGGCGGTGGCGGGTTCGGTCCAATGCATGAGGTAGACGAAGGCTAACCGGCCGGATTTCGAACGGAGAAGGAGAAAAACGGACAATTACTGCTGGGAGGCGGACGATTCCCGCATATCAGCACATGGAACCCCTGTAGAAGGCTTTTCGAAAACTTTCGCAGGCCCTTGTAGCCGGACGCCGTTCGCTGTGATCGGAAAAGTCCAATGGAAATCCAAGGCAGGCTTGCCGGGGCGCGGGAACTGGAGTTATTCCCCGCCGATGAAAGTTGCGAAGACAGGCGCCGAGCTAAGGATGATGTTAGAATCCACCCCGCGCCCCTGCGTGCTGGTGCCGACGATGGGCGCATTCCACCAGGGTCATCTCTCGCTGATGCATCGCGCTCGGGAAATCGCCGGTCCGGACGGCACGGTCGTGGTCTCCATTTTCGTCAATCCGATCCAGTTCGATCGCGCTTCCGATCTCGCC
>JANMSI010000166.1:0-9407 GCA_031389115.1 Akkermansiaceae bacterium | reverse complement strand
CGTTCGAAAACGCGAAATCGAGTGGACCGTCGTTGTGGCCGTAAACGGAGGCCGAAATCACCAGCCGCACGGTTCCGTCAGGAATGCGCTGCCTTTCCGGAACGCGGATCGAGACAAATTGCCAAACGGGAATCAGCGAATCCCAAGCCGCCAGATCGAATGCCTGCAGCTCCTTGCCGGCGGCGTCCAGGCAGCGCAGCTTGAGCTCCCCGTTTCCGCTAACCCATGCCCCGAGGGCGAAGGACTGCTCCGCGCTCCAAGGATGTTCGAACAGATCGATGCTTTCCCGGCCGGAAAAGCGGATTTTCCAAGCCGGCATCCCGCCCGGTCCGGTCTGCGCGAGTTTTTCGAAACCCTTGCCGGTCAGATTTTTGTCTGAAAGTGGCAGCGGCGTGCCACTGCTGGATTGGACGTCAAGCGCGCGGCCTGGGCGGACTATTCCGCCCGCGGGATCCCTGGCGATTATCGCGACGTAGCGTTGTTCCGGGGTGAGTTTCAGCCGGACATGGCCGGCCGCGGGAGCTGCGGGGAGGGTGCTCATGATCTCCAGATGATCGGGATCACTGCCCGCCTTGAACTGGAGGTCGAGCTTCCCATCCAGCGCCGTGAACGGATGGCGCGGGATGTTTGCGACCTTGCTCTCCGGATTTTCCGATGAGATTCCCACGAGGTTCCATGACAGCAGGGTTTCTCCGTTCTCCTCCGGAGCTGCGCCGAAGACTGGCGCTGTGCCCGCGGTTTTTCCCAGTCCCAGATCGCAAAGTGCGGCCGCGCCGTGGTTGGCGGGCATGGCGGCCTTCACCTGCTCCAGCATCGCCGGATCTCCCGCCGCCACCGCCAGGAGGGCGATTCCGGCCGCTGTCCTGTCGGGCAGCGGGGTGCCATTTTCCTTCAGCAGCCGGGGCAGGATTTGCCGCAGCCTCGCCTGCCCGACGAATCCGGTGGGAGCGCTACCCATGACCGTGAAGCTCAGATCGCCCAGAGGTTCGGCCTCGTTGCGCCGCCACGCCCAGTAGTCGCGCCAAGTGGCGTCGTCGGCGGAAACGAGCATTTCCCTCAGCAGCGAGGCCATTTCCCTGACGGTGCCGTCCTTCTTCGCGGGATCGGTGGCGGCTTGGGAAAATTTCGCCCACATCCTTGCGATCAATGGAGCGGATCCCGGTTGAGTCGCCGCTATCCGGATGTAGGAAGCCTGCTGATAGGAAGAATTGGAGGAACCGGCTTCGTCCGAGCGCTCCTCGAGCAACCGCAGCAGCAGAGGTCCGGTGGCAGGTTGTTTCTGGAAAAGCTCGATCCATCGTTGGGCCGTGGCACCGTGATACGGATGGCCGAGCTTTTTCAAAACCGGTTTTGCGTAGCGATCGAAAGTGGCGTCGTCCGGTGTCACGGCCATCCGGAATGTGGCCAGCACCAGTGGATCGGCCGCAGCCCGGGACTCCAGCCGGGCGAGCACGGCGGGGAACAGTTTCCGCTCCCGCAGGAAGTTGAGGTCGGGCTCCAGGTCTTTCACATCGAGGTGTCCGGATTGACGGATCGTGCTGGCACCGGGTTTGGGAGGGAACTGATGGGGAAATCCCGGATACTCCGGCGGGGTGATGAATTCCGAGGCGATCGCATCCACCGCCTCGTCGTTCCGGCCCGCGTCCAGGAGCTGACCGGCGAGCAGGAAGCGGCTGCCCTTTGGCGGACCATCCAGTCCGGCCAGCCAGTTTCGGAACCTGGCCGCGAGCGTCGGATCGGCATTGAGAAAATAGCGGTGCAGCGCGCCGACCGCATCCTGTCCCGGAGCGTTGCCGCCGGGGTTTACGTCGCGAACCAGCGAAAGGACCAGATCGGCATCCGTGCCGAATCCGCTCAGGATCTCGGGCCGCATCAGCATGGGCAGCGCCTCTTGCCCCATGGTGAGAAGGCAGGTCAGCAGCAGCTCTCGGTCGCGGGCCTCAGCAGCTGGACCGGCGAGTTCCCGAGCCGCCCATAAGTCCGCAGGGTCCAAAGCGAGAATGTCGCGCGCGAGGGCGAGTGTCCGCGATTTTTCGCGGTTTTCCTGACGGTTGTCCAGCCGGTGAAGCCGCCGCAGGATTTCGACAGGGGGAACACCGGAGCGTGTCAGATCCTGGCGCGTTTCCAGCAGCCAGTCATCCAGCAATCCGTTGGATGCCAGCACAGATGCCGCTTGCGAGGTGTCATCCTGTTGCGGCGAGTTGTGGTCCACAGCGGCCGCCTTTCCGAGAATCCGCCTGGCCAGCGCGACGGCTTCCTGCGTCGCTGCCAATTTGTCCTTCAGCAATTCCCTGAGCTTGACGGTATCCTCGTCGGGTCCGGAAACCGCTGGCTTCGGAGTCGCGGCCGGTTGCCCCAGCTCGCGCATGGCGAGCTGAAACCCCGCCTCATTGCGGGATCGCGCTTGCAACTGCCGGATGAAGCGCTCCCGCACGGAGGGCGGCTGGCTTTTTATTTCAGCCAGAATTTTCTTCAGAGCCTCCTCGTTACCCGCTTGTGCGCCGACCGCGTAACGGAACAGCTCCGTGCCCCGCGCTTCCTTCTCACCGGCCATCAGCGCCGCGAAGCTTGCCTTCGCCTCCGCTTTCAGCGCTTCACCGCAATCGAGCACATCGTTCGCGATTAAAATCTCAACGGGCATCCGCTGCGGACTGCCGACGGGAAACTCGCGGATCAGAGCGCTCCAAGCAACTTGGTCCTGCTCGTTCGCCAATCTGCTCATGGGTGGAATTCCCCTGCCGTGCGGGCCAAACGCGTCCGACCAGCGTTCCAGTGCATCCAGCGGCAGCGGTCCGACTCCCTGTACCGGCATTGGATTCTCCCAACGATGGCGGTCATAGGCCTCCACCGGACCGATCCGGCAGATCTTCGGACGCAAAAAAAGGGAAATCATGCCCCACGAGCGCATCTGCCGACTGATGTTCACGGAACCATCTCCCGCCGGCATGGTGCCATCGGCCAGGAGCACGCGAGCCCAGGGTTGGTCTCTTGCCACCGATTGCAGGCTTGCCGTGAGGTTCTCCGCCTTTTTCGGGTCCCGTTCCTTGAGAATCGCCGCAAGTTTGTGCGTTCGGTCCAGCCACACCTGAGCGTCGATTTCGCCGCTGCCCGGCAGTCGCAGCAGGGAGCCGGCATCCGAAACCGATTGGTAAACATCTTTTTGCGGCCCGCCCGCGGCCAGTGCGGAAAATTTCTCCGCCACTTGCGCGAGGGTCTCCTTCGGCAGCGTGCGGCTCTGTGCGCGATCGCTGAGCGCCGTGTGCAGCCACTCCGCGAGCCGGTCGTTTTCCGGCTTCGCGAAATCTGCTTCCAACACAGTCTTCACCAGTTCGAAATCCATATCCCCGGCCGTCAGATAGCGCATCTGGTCCACCGTTGGCAGCGCGGCCCATTCCGCCGCGCGACGATCCAGCATCGCGCGGATTCTGTCCTGCCGGTCGAGCAGCGCCAGCCCCCGGATTGCCACATAGGCCAGATCGGCGCGGGGCGCCTCGGGAATGTTGGCAAGGTGGGTGATTTTCCAAATTGCCGGGTACACTCGTTGCCGCGTGTTCGGGGTGGCGGTCAGTGGCAGTTCCGCCACTTGTTCGAAGAGTTCCGCCGCGCGCTGCGGGTCGGTTTTCATCAACTCGCATCCCCGCATCAAACGGAAGCGAGGCTCGTCCGGGTGCCGCGTGTGGAGTGCCGCCACCAAAGCGCCCCGCGCGGAGGACCCGGCCGGACCGGGCAAGCCGCGCCGCCAGATCAGATCGGCCAGCGGCATCGCGTCGCCGCCATTTTTCACCCAGGTCTGGAAAATTTCGGCCACTCCCGGTTCACGCAGCCGGATCATCTGCAAATAGAGTGCCGCCCGATCCTCCGCCGCCAGCTCCGGGCGATTCCACAGGGCGAGCGCGGCAATCCGCACCGGCGGGCTGTCCCGCAGCATCGCGAAAACCTCCGCCACCCGCGCTGACGGAGCTTCTTCCAACAAGCCCGCCGCCAGCCGGTCCCGCTCGTCTTTGTTTCCCAACCGGTAGTGGAAAACCGCCAGCCGCAGCGGATCGCCCGCCGACCTCTGCAGCAGCGCCGGCACCTCGTCCAGATGCCACGCGAGATCCAGCTCCTCCGCCCACAGCGCCAGCCGCCATTCCGGCGAAGTCAACCGGGTGGCAAGCAGCCGCAGCAGCGCTCGCAACTCGTCCCAGGCCGCCGCATCCTCCAGCGGCCGGCAGGTATGCCGCAGCAAGGATTCCGGCTCCAGCGATTCTGCCAGCGGGCGGATATTCTCCTCCCCCAGCGCGGCCCGCGCCTCCTCCTCGCGCCCGGCCCGGACCAGCAGCCGCACCCGATCCAGCGGCGGGATGAAAGGATTGTTGAGCTCAAGCGCTTTCGCGAAGTTTCCAATGCCTTCCAAAAAGGAACTCTCCCCCCAGGGTGCGCCCTTTTTTTTCAGTTCAGCGGCGATGCCCGCCGCGTGGGCCTCCGAGATCGGCAGGCCCGTCACGCCGCGGTGTCTTGTTCCCGAGGCGCCGATTTCAGGAATTTGATAAATCCGCGCGAAATCCGCCACGCTCAGCCCGACATCGTCCAATACGTCAGCCATGGCGGCGGACACCGCGATTCCCGAAATCATCAGCCCGGGCAACCATCGATAACTCATGTTTCCAACAAGTCGCACCCGCGGACTATTGCCAAGGAAGAACTCGGAGGCCGTTTGAAAAATGCATTCCAGAGCCCCGTGCAATCCGGGGGAGCGGTAAACCAGCTCACGTTTCCAATGGTCGTTCCGAATCGCTTCCCAACAATTTCGCGCGTCCGGGCATACCAGGGTGAAGCGATTCGCCACCAGATTGCAAGGCGGTGAATTCGGGGGATGTCATGATTGGCTGCAAAAGCATGATGGGCGGAAGATACTTCAGCTCTGATCAAAGGAGGGTGGGACTTCGGCCCACCCGGGTTGCCCGAAGTGCAACCCTCCTCAAGCTTCCTTCGCCTTCGCGGTCTTCTTCGCGGCGACCTTCTTCACGGGGCGCGGCGGGAAATCGAAGCCGATCTTGCCGTCCTTGGGATCGAAGGTCAGGTGGGCGTCGAACTTGCGCTTGGTGCGATTGGAGACGAAGCCCTTGAGGACGTCGGTCTTGCCGAGGCCGATGAGCTTGAGCATCTGATCCTGGGGGATTTCGCACTGAAGGATGGACTTGCCAATGCGGATGCCGTGAGGGTCCTTCTTGGTGACGATTTCGGGGACGTGGTAGGCCTTGTCAGTGGCGAAGACCTTGAAGGATTTGCCGTCCTCGGTCTTGGCCTCGCCGATGAAATGCTCGTCCGTGAGCTCGGGCGGGCCGTCGCGGTCGTCGCCCTCGAAGACGAAGTTGATCTTGAACTTCGCGTCCATTTCCAACGCAGCGTCGAAGGGTTTGTTGAACTTCGAACGGAAGCCGGTAAGCGGGCCGACGTGTTTGGTGGTGAAGAGCTGGATGGCTTCCTCCTCGGTGAGCAGGCGGCCGGCGATGTGCTTCTTGGCCTTGAATTTGCATTCGGGCTCGCGGCACTCGTAGGTGGCCTCGGTTTGCTTGAGTGACGGCGCGCCGCACATCGGGCAGGCGACCTTGAGATCGTCGAAAACTTCGCTTTTTGCGAGTTCGGCGGCTTGGCGGGCCTTGGTGCAGATCTCGTTGGTGTAGGCGATGATTTCCTGCATGAAATCGCCGCGCTTGAGGTTGCCGTGCTCCATTTGGCGGAGCTTGAACTCCCAATCGCCGGTGAGTTTCGGCGAGTAAAGGCCTTCGATCTCCATCTCGCGGACGAGGGAAATCAAGCGCATGCCGCTGCCGGACACGAAGAGTTCACGGCCTTCGCGGGCAAGGTATTTCTGGGAAATGAGGCCTTCGATCGTCGCTGCGCGGGTGGCGGGAGTGCCGAGACCGCGGTCGGCCATGGCTTCGCGGAGCGCTTCGTCGTCGATGAGTTTGCCAGCTCCTTCCATCGCGGAAAGGAGCGTGGACTCGGTCATCCGGGCGGGGGGCTTGGTTTCCTCGGCGAGGACTTCGATGGGATCCGCGTGCCCGGTTTCTCCGGCTCTGACGGGGCAGAGCTCGTCCTTTCCTGCCGCGACACCAGGCCGTCGCCCATAAACTTCGAGCCAGCCGGGTTTCACCAGGATGCGGCCTTCCGTTTTGAAGCAATCCTGCTCAATGCGGGTGAGGCGGGTCGTCTGCTCGAACTCGGCGGATGGATAGAAGACCGCGATGAAGCGCTTCACGATCATGTCGTAAAGCTTCTGCTCGGCCTCGCTGAGCTTGGAAAACTTGCCGGTCGGGATGATCGCAAAGTGATCGGAGACTTTCTTGCTGTCGAAAACACGACGCGATTTGTGGAGACGCGGGCCGTTGTCCGAGCTGCCGGCGAGCACCGCTTTGGCGTATTTCGCGATGTCGAGGTCGCTGTTGCCCACGTCCTGCATCGTTTCGCGGACATTGCTGGTGTAGTCCTCCGGTAAATACCGCGAATCGGTCCGCGGGTAGGTGATCATCTTGTGCTTTTCGTAAAGCGCCTGGGCGATCTGGAGCGTGCCTTTCGCGGAAAACGGCGCTTCGCGTTGCAGCGTGGTGAGGTCATACAGCTGCGGGGCGATCTGGGTGCTCGCTTTCTTTTCCTCGGAAACCTTGCCGGTCTTGCCTTGGCAGCGGGCCTGAATCGCCTCGGCGGTGAGCTGGTCCCAGATGCGCTCGGGCTTCGAGAGCGGGGCGTTCTCGTCCTTTTTCCAATTCTCGTCAATCCACTTGCCGAGGTATTCGCCCGCCTCGACGCCGAAGGTCCCATGGACTTCGAAATACGGCGTGGGCCTGAAGGCCTGGATCTCCGCCTCGCGCTGGGCAAGGATCGCAAGGGTCGGCGTCTGGACGCGGCCGGCGGCGGTGATGTTGAAGCCACCATGGCGGGAGTTGAAACAGGTCAGCGCGCGGGTCGCGTTGAGGCCGACCAGCCAGTCCGACTCGGAGCGGCACTTCGCAGCATCGGCGAGCGGCTTCATTTGCTCGCCCGGACGGAGGTTTTCCCAAGCTTCGAGGATCGAGTTACTGGTCATCGACTGCATCCACAGCCGCTTCACCGGCTTGTCGATCTCGCCGATTTCCATGATGTAGCGGAAAATGAGCTCACCCTCGCGGCCGGCGTCGCAGGCGTTGACGATGTTGGCCACGTCCTTGCGTTTGGCAAGTTTGAGCACCTGCTTCAGGCGCGCTTCCGAGTCCGGGATCGGGTCGAGATCGAACTTGTCCGGGATGGCGGGCAGCACGCTGAAATTCCACGGCAGCTTCTTGCCGTTGGGACCCATCGGCATCCGCAGCTCGACCAGGTGACCGACGGCGGAGGTGATGACTGCAGAATCGTTTTCGAAGAAAATATCGCGGCCGGAACCCTGCTTTTCAAATTTCCCGAGGACCTTGGTGAGGACCTTGGAGAGGTCGGTCATGACACTGGGTTTTTCCGCGATGATGAGTATTTTTCCCATGATGAAAGTGGGCCGCGCAGCGGCTGTGGGTGGAGGGACTAGGCTCGGGACTGCGGACTTGGCAAGCCGATTGGTGAAATTTTCGGAACCCCGCCGGGCTCGCTTAGGTTTGCCTTGACCCCGTTCCACAGGATTTTCCACAGTGGATTCCCCATGAAAAGCATCACCTCACTTGTCGTCTCCCTGATCTTCGCCGCCGGTGCCTTGGCGGATACCAAATTTCCCCGCGGCTCGTTCGAGATGGCGGACCTCGATAAGGCGAAGGCCCTGGCAGCCACGGAAAAAAAAGGACCTCGCCTTCATCTACACGGACAAGGCCACCACCTGCGGTTTGTGCCAAGGAGCCGCGGCGGCTTTCATCGATGCGGTCAAATCCAAAACCGTGATCGTTTACGTGGATTCCACCGCCAACCAGACGTGGTGGCCGAAGCTTCCCGAACCCGTTCGCCAGGCGCTCACTCCCGGCAAATTCATCCCCAAAATCGTCGTGACCGACCCCACGGCTGCCAAGGTAACCGCTTCGCTCACCTATGAAGCCTACAAAGAGGATGACCGCAAAGCGATCCGCGGCTTGAAGACGGCGATGAAAGGGGAGTGATGCTCATTCCGCCCGGTGGCAGAATCCGGAAAAGCCGGCGGTCGCGAAAACTCACTCTGCTGCCGTGACAAAAAAACGCACCTGCCGGAAATTTCCAGCAGGTGCGTGGTGTGACAGCGTGGTTTGGAGAATCAGGCCACCGCCATTTCATTCACACCACCAAGGGCGATTTCAGTGAGGGCATGGTCGGCCTTTCCCTCCTCCTCAAGCGTTTCAGTGAGCAGTTGGACGGCTTCCGTGTAGCCCAGGCGTTGGGCAAACGCGCGCATCGTGCCGTAGGTCGCAATTTCATAGTGCTCCACCTTCTGGGCGGCAGTGATGAGCGCGGCATCGAGGGCAGAGGAATCCGCATAATCCTCCGCCAGTTCGTCCGCCTCCTTTAGCAGGCCTTCCATCGCGGGGCACTTTTTCGCCCGTGCGACGTGGCCGACGGCTACGAAAACCTTACCGAGCCGGACGACGTGGTTCTTGGTTTCCGCAAGATGCTTGGTGAATGCTTCGCTGAGTTTGGCGTCCTTGGCCGCCTTGGCCATTTTCGGAAGAGCCTTTACCAGTTCTTTTTCCGCCCACAGGATGTCGCGGAGCTGGTCCACGAGGAGCTGGTGAAGTTCAATGTCGTGGTCGTTGGGGCTAAGTTTTGCGCTCATGATTTATTGGATTCAGAGCTTTGAAATCGCGTCCCGGATTGCTTCCTTGGTCTGACCGGTCTTCTTCTGAAGACGACCGAGGAGTTCGTCCTCCTTGCCCTCTTCGAACAGAAGATCGTCATCGGTAAGATCGGCGTATTGCTGCTTCAGCTTGCCCTTGGCTTCGTTCCAAGTGCCTTTCATTTCGAGTTTTGTCATGGTCGTGGTGGGGTTGGGGTTGGATTGCCAACGGAAAATCCGAGGCGGCGACTCCTTTGCAAGATCTTCGCCATTCGCAGTAAAAATGGCCGGACGTTTTAAAATCAACCTGTTACGACCGTGCCTCGACGTTCTGAAAGGGATTCCGCAGACCAATCCGCGCAAATTGCACAGGTCGCTGGAAGTTCGTCATGCACTTCGCGCCGATCTCCCGATCTACGAAAGATGATGGGTGATCAGCGAGCGATGAGTGGAAGAAACATTCATCGATCTTAGTTCATCTCTGGAGACTTACTGTGATGGAAGCGGTCGAAACGGAGGCCAAAGGGAAAACATTTACCGGCCCTGATATATGCTTTATTAGGATGTCTCACGGGTGTCCGGTTAACGAGTGGATGGGGATTCACTAATTGTTATGGGTGAGAGGATTGCAAATGAAAGATGATGCCACGCTTTTGAACTTTCCGAA
>JANMSI010000125.1:0-16304 GCA_031389115.1 Akkermansiaceae bacterium | reverse complement strand
GGTTCCGGGGGGGGGTTTTAACACCCCCCCACCCAACGGTGGGGTTTGGGGGTTGGCACCCCCCCGCCACGATTACGAGAAATGCTCCCAGCCGCCGGTTAGGGATTGTCCCTCGCCGGGCTCTACCAGGTTGCCGATACGGGTGAGGGAGAGGTCCGGGAATGGCCAGGCGGCGGCGAGTTCGTCCACGCGGCCCGGATCGATGGCGAACAGGATTTCAAAGTCCTCGCCATCGCCGAGCGCCTGCGCAGGCGTGCAGCCGAGGGTGAGCGGCAGGGTGGATGGATCGATTCTAAATCCGCAGCGGGATGCGGCGGCGAGGCGCGGGAGGTCTTTGGCGAGGCCGTCGGACAGATCCATCATGGCGGTCGGCTTGAAATGGGTGACCAGCCAGTCGGCTTCCCGCAGCCGGGGGGAGAAGTTGAGATGTTTGCCGTGGATGGAGCCGCCGAGCTGGCCGGTGACTAGCAGCACGTCGCCCGGTTTAGCGGTTGAGCGCAGAACCACTTTTTCCCGGTTCACGCTGCCGGTGGCGGCGATGGAAATGACCGCAGCCGACCCCGGCGGGACGCTGGACGTTTCACCGCCGGCGAGGAAGCCGCCGAATTTCTCCAAACAATCGGCGATGCCCCGATAGAGGTCCTCCACCCACGCGACGACGGTTTCCGGTGGCAGGGCCAGCGTGATGAGAAAATGTCCCGGCTGCCCGCCCATGGCGGCGAAGTCCGAGACGACGCGGGCGGCGGCTTTCCAACCCACGGCACGGGCGGGAGCGGACGGCAGGAAATGGACATGCTCCACCAGCGCGTCAGTCTTCAGCAGCAGCAGGGTGGGGGAACCCGAGTCGATCACGGCACAATCGTCGCCCGGCCCGGCCAAGGGATCTGGATCGCGGGGGACTAGGCCGATGAGCCGCTCAATCAAAGCGTCCTCGCCGATGTCGCGGAGCGTTTTCACGGGGTCCCAGGCACCTGGATTTCGTAGAAACGGGCGGCCATCTGGATGAGCACGGTCGCGCCGTTGAAGCAAAGGTGGACGCCGATGGGAGCCCACAGCGAGCCGGTTTTTTCGTAGATGAACACCAGCATGCAGCCAAAAACGAACAATGGCAGCAGCGCGGCAATGCTGCCATGGGCGGCGGCAAAAATGAGCGCGGAACACACAGCACCCGCCCACGGACCGGCGAATCGTTTGGTGGCCGGATAGAGGTAGCCGCGGAACACGATTTCCTCGCAAAACGGGGCCGCGATGACGGCGGCGAAGGCCATCAGTCCGAGAACCACCGGATCATTTGATTTCTGAAGGATTTTCACCGTGTTTTGCACCGTCTCCACCCCGAAGGATTCGATCCATTGCATGAATCCCGATGCTTGAAGACCGCCGAAAAACAGCCACATCCCGAGGACGGTGCCGGGCGCGATGATAAAGCCCCAGCGCCAGCCCGGCCAGCGCAAGCCGAGCCAGTCGATCGGCCGGATGCGGCGAATCACGAAGGCTGTCACGATGCCGGCGAGGATGAATTGGAAGGCGATGGAAGCGAGCAGCCCCTCGGGACTTAAAGTGGGTTCGGGTTCGCCTGAGGCCTGCACCGAGCTCACCACCAGGCCGAAGAAGACCCCAAAAATAAAGCCGAGTCCGAGAAGATCGAGCGGGCGGTAAAACCAGACTGGCACCCGACCGAAGGGTAGCGGCGGCGGCAGGGCCGAAAGCATCGGCGGCTGATAGGGTGAGTCGTCACCCGGTGGGGGAATCTCCACCATCGGCATGGGAGCGGTCTTCCGGCGGGCCAATTTTCGCGTGGCGGCCGCGAGGGCGAAAATGCCGAGTGCCGTGCCGAAGGTGGCGGTGATGACGAGTTCCGTGGGGTCTGGCATGTGGAAATGGCTGCGCCGCGACCCTGCGATGGCCGGTGCCTGCCCGCCACTGTTAATATTCCCGGACCGCCTTCTGGATCATTTCGAAAACCCTGAAAGTCAGGCAGGACTTGCCAATCCCCGGTTTTTGGAAAAGCTCGCCGCCTATTCAAAAAGCAACGCCAGCGACCGCTCCCGGGGGGAATCCATATCGCGCGATTTTACGCCGGGAGTACCCCGAGCCATTGATCGCGCTGCTGGCGTTCATCCTGGGAATTTGGCTGTGGGATCACTATTTCGGCAAGAGCGAGGGCTATGCGCCGGGGACGGAGGAAATCGCGCTCGTGAAAATCGACCGGGATCTGCGGCTGGCGGACGCGATGCAGGAAGATCCGCCGTGGCTGAAACTGCTGGCCGGGGTGAGCGAGCCCGTGGAGGCGCGGCGGGCGGCACTCGGGGTTTTTAAAAAACTCGCGGTGGAGAAAGCGCTCACTCCTCTCGGGGTGGAGGCGTTTTCCAGCGTGAAGGCCGAGCAGGAGGGCTTGCCGTTGGAGACCGTGCTCGCGGAGAATTTTCACGAACAAGGGATTTCCGACCCTGCGGAAATCGTCGCGAAGCTCACGGATCATCGCGGCACGTGGTGGGATGCGAAATGGATCGAGTCACGCGAGGGGAGCGTGGTGCTCGGCTCGCGGTGGCGGGAGGCATACGGGGCGGACTTGATGCAGCTCAAGAACCGCGCGGTGGCGACGGGGTTCGCCGTTTGGCTGCTAGGCCTGGTGGGGCTGGCGTTTGTGCCAAACGCGATTCTGTGCATGGCGAGAGGGCTGTCCGCAAAACCCAAGGGATATGCGAAGGCGTGGCCGCTGTCGTTGGGATTGGTGATCTTTCTGGTCGCGACCCTCGCGTGGATCGGCTTCAACATGACCTTGGAGCTGGGGATTGGCGCACTGCCGGGGCTGCATCCGGGAGCCTGGATTTTTCTGGATTCCGCCGCGCGGATGTTGCCGGCTCTGATTGCGCTGGCCCTGCTTTTCCGACGTCCGTCCCATGCCATCCGGGTGATGGGGCTGAATCGACCGATGGCGGTCAAAGCGCTTCTGGGGACGTTTTCACTGCTGATGATTCTCGACCGGGTGCTCCGCAGCGTGATGCAGGACGGCGGTTCGAGCGCGCCGGGAGGCGGGCTGAGCCTCGCCGATGCAGGGCTGTGGGGGCTCGCGTTTGCGGTGGTCTCGGCCTGCGTGCTCGCCCCTGTCGCGGAAGAACTGCTCTACCGCGGAGTGCTTTTCAGCTCCTGCCGCAACCGCCTGGGGGTGATTGCGGCCGCGCTGATGTCGTCGGCGGTGTTCGCGGTGCTGCATTTCTACGATGGCTATGGCCTGGCGAGCGTGGGGATTTTCGGGCTGTCCTGCGCGTTCCTGTATGCGGGAACCGGCTCGCTCAGGACGGTCATCGCGCTGCACATGCTCTATAACACCGCGATCAAAATTCCCGAGTGGATTGTTTATCACGCGCCGCTGGGGTGAGCCATCGAGCGGCCCGGTCATGGATCAATAAACTTGAAATCGAGAGGACGGTGGGCCTAGCCTCCGGCGCTAGCTTGCAGTGCCCTTTTCCCCATGAGCGATTCCCTTGAACTTGGCGGCTTTGTCGCGCCGGAACCTGCCGCTCTCGCGCCATTATTTCCGGGGTATGAAATCCAAGGACTTATCGCCACCGGCGGCATGGGGGCCGTGTATTGTGCGGTGCAGAAGTCGTTGGACCGCACGGTTGCGCTGAAGATCCTGCCGATGGAACTCAGCAGCGACGCGGCCTTTTGCGCCGGATTCGAAGCCGAGGCGAAGGCGATGGCCCGCCTCAATCACCCGAACCTGATCGGGGTCTATGATTTCGGTGAGGTCGCCGGGATGCTCTACATCATCATGGAGTTCGTGCCCGGGCAGTCGATCTATCACTCGGCTTACGGCCTGGCGATCGACCAGCAGGAAGTGGCTCGCCTCGTCACCGGCATCTGCCACGGTCTTGCCCATGCCCACGAAAACGGCATCATCCACCGCGACATCAAACCGTCTAACATTCTGCTCGACCTCAATGCCCAGCCGAAGATCGGCGATTTCGGCCTCGCCCGGCCAATCGAGCGCAAGGTCGAGGAGGGCGAGGAAATTTTCGGGACACCTCACTACACAGCCCCAGAGGTGGTCAATAATCCTCATTCGGTGGACTACCGCGCCGATATTTTTTCGGTGGGCGTCCTGCTGCACGAACTTCTAACCGGCAAGCTGCCCGCCAGCGATCCCCGGCCGGCTTCGACGATTATTCACTGCGATTCCCGCTTCGACACCATTGTCCGCCGGGCCACCCAGCCGCTGCCTGCCGCCCGTTATTCCAGCGCCCAGGAAATCGCTCACGACCTGCAGGTGATCGCCGCCTCGCTGGTCTCCAAGACACCCCGCACGGCCGCGGCCGCAGCACCTCGCCACGTGCAACCGCTGCGCTCCCATCCCGTGGCGAGGGCCAGAAAATCATCCGGCACGCCCATGGTCCTCTTCCTCCTGGCAACCGTCGCCGCGATCGCCGGGTATGCCATTTATGCGATGTCGCAGCCCGCAAAGACCGGCCCGGCGCAGGTGGGCACGCCGGCGGCGGTTCCTGACATTTCAAAGAACAAAGGTGCAAGCTCCGAGGTTGAGCCCGACCCGGAACCCGAAGCGGATCTCACGCCGAAGCCCAATCCGGACGACCTCTCCAGTGCCGATGTCACCCCGCCGCCCGCGGCGGATGAGATGCCCGAGCCTCCTGCGGTCGTGGAGCCGAAATCTGACGTTGCCGGTTTTTTCGCGCGCGCCCGGAAGATCATGCAGGACCGCACCAAGCCCACGGTCACCGTTTATCGGTCCGATCTGAGAGCTAACCTGTCGGGCTTCGAGCGCTCCCTCAAGCGTCAGACCCGCAAGATGAAATCAGGCGGAGTCGAGATGGACAAGGTGGTCGAAAAAACCATCGCGGGCTGGATGTCCGAAGGTGGAAGAATTCCTGAAGATCTGGCAGCATCGCTCAGCGGGATTCCCGAAGTTCGTGGGATTTACGATGATGCGGTCCAAAAACAGACGGGCTTGGACGATACATTCCAACAGGAGCTGTCCAAACAATCCGCCACTTACATTTTGGGCCTCGAAAAGCATATCGAACGCCTCAAGCCTGAAAACGACATCGGTGCCGTCGATCTCATCGAAAAAGAGATCGAGCAGACCAGGCAGACGAAGGATTATTTTTCAGGGCTGATGTTAGGTGCGCCATAGCGGCGGGATTCTGGTGCAGTGAGGCGAGACGCCACAGCCACGCAGGTCGGGCCGCCGGTTGACACCGGACGCCGGGGAGCGTTTGCTGGCGGGGATGCCGCCCCATTCCATTGCCCGTCTCCTCGCCGGTGTGTGGATGCCGGCTGCCGCCATCGCGGCGCTTTCGATTTTGCTCGCGGCAGGCCTGAGTGCGGTCGGCATTCTGGGCAGGGTAAATGGGGAGATCGGTAAGGTCGTGCTGGCTGGCGCTGCGCCGAAAACGTTACCCGGTTGGCCGGTCTGGGGGGTGTCCGCGCTGCTCGCCTTCGGGCTGGCATTTTCCATCCTGAGCGTGGCGGGCACCTGGCGTCACTGGGTGTTATGGATCACGGCGGCGGTCCTCGTTGCTTGTTGGGCGCCGGTGCTCAGCTTGGCCGCGCACGCGCCGAACATCGCGGCTCCGCTCATCGCGACGGTGTGGTCCGGCGTCTGCGGCTTGGTGTATGCGAGGAATCAACGGATGGCCTGCGGTAAAATTTCCTCCAACCCATCCGATGAAGCGCGCTGATTTCCCGCAACCTGTCGTCGCGCTGGTCGGCGAGCTCAAGCGCCTGCCCGGCATCGGTCCGCGCAGCGCCGAGCGCATCGCGGTGTGGCTGTTACAGAGTCCGAAGGCGAATCCGGCGCCACTTGCGGAGGCGCTGTTAGCCGCCAAGGAAAAGGTCCGGCCGTGTCCGGTGTGCGGGTTTTTCGCGACGGAAGCAGGCTGCGAGGTCTGCGCCGATCCGGCCCGCGACGACCGCATTTTGTGCGTGATCGAGCAGGCGACCGATGTGCTGCCGCTGGAGCGCTCCGGTGCGTTCCGTGGCCGATATCATTGCCTCGGCGGCAAACTTTCGCCTTTGGATCGGGTTTCCCCGGAGGATTTACGCATCCCTGAGTTGATCCGGCGGATCGAAGCGGCGGGGGAGGAAATCGAAGTGATTCTCGCACTCGGCTCGGATGTGGAAGGCGAGGCAACCGCCAATTATCTAGCGGAACTGCTGCGCGGTCGGAACTGCAAGCTCACCCGAATTGCCCAAGGCCTGCCCGCCGGCGGCGGCCTCGAACATGCGGATGAGCTCACGCTGCTGCGCGCGATGCAGGGCCGCCGCAGCTTCTAGGATGGAGATTTCACGCCGACAATCCGGTTGTCATCCGGTTTTTCAGTTGATACAACCCGCGCAAACCCGTGCGGCTACTCCCTTCCATGGAAATTTCCTGCCACCCGATCGCTTGGCTGCGGCCGTGGCTGGCGCTGCTGACCGCGCTGTTTCTAACCATGGTGCCGGCAGCTTCCGGCGCACCGGCTGCCAACTGGGACGTCACAAAAATCGACGGTTACGATTATCTCTCCCTCGAGAGCGTGAAGAGATTATACAAATTCACCTCCATGACTCGGACCGGTGGCTCGGTAAGGCTCAAGCGCGGCGTGCGGTTCACCGATCAAGCCAAGGAGCGGGCCAACAAGGACAAGGAACTGGTGATGGATTTCAAGGTGGGCGGCAACGATTGCCTGATGAACGATGTGAAGTTTGTCTTCAGCCACACCATCGCCTCCGTGGGGGACAAGGTTTATGTATCGCGATTGGACTTCGAAAAATTGATTGATCCGGTGCTCCGCCCGACTTTCATCCAGACCGCCGGGGACTTCCGGACGGTGATTCTGGATCCGGGTCACGGCGGAAAAGACCCGGGAGCCACCAATCCTTTCGGCACCGAGGCGGCCTACAATCTCTCGGTGGCGAATCTCGTGAAATCACAGCTGCAAGCGAAGGGCTACAAGGTCGTGATGACACGGGAGAGCAATATCTACCTTTCCCTGCAGGAGCGCGTCACCCTTGCCAACTCGATTAAGGAAAACGCGATTTTCATCAGCATCCACTTTAACTCTGGCGGCCGCTCGGCGCGGGGAATCGAGACGTTCACGCTTTCTCCGCCGGGCGTCTCGCACTATGGCAGCAATTTCAAAGCGTCGGACTCCCAAACCCGCGCAGGCAATGAGCACGACTCGGCCAACATTGCGCTGGCCACGGCGGTGCATGGCTGGACGCTCCGGCAGCTTGGTAAAAGCACGCTGGACCGCGGCATCAAGCGGGCGCGCTTCAGTGTGCTTTCCGGTGTGAGCCATCCCGCGATCCTGCTGGAAGGCGGGTTCATGAGTCATGCCTTCGAGGCCCGCTTGATCGAAAATCCTGTCTATCAGAAAACTCTCGCCGCAGGAGTCGTCTTTGCCATCGCGAGGTATCGCGCGGTCGTCGGCCAGAATGCCGCGCCGACCGCGCCGGCGAACTAACCGTTTCCAACAGCCGGGCCGAGGATCGCCTCGGTCATCCTCAGCGCTTCCACGTTAGGCTTCACGGCGTGAACCCGGTGCAGCATGACTCCCATGTCCCGGGCCATGGCGGTGATGGCGATGGTCGGCCACTCGCGGGCGGCGAGATCGTCGGTGCGCAGGATTTTCCCAATGAAGGATTTACGCGAAACACCCAGCAGCAACGGTCTTCCTAACACGGACAATTCCCCCAACGCGCGGAGCAGCGCCAGATTGTGATCCAGGGTTTTTCCAAAGCCGATTCCCGGATCGAAACACACCGCCTCGGGATCGATCCCGGATGCTGTTAGGTCGGCGAGCCGTTCACTGAAAAACTGCGTCACCTCCGCGACGACGTCCGCATAGTTCGGCGATGTCTGCATGGTTAGAGGAGTGCCCTGCATGTGCATCACCACCACGCCGCAGCCGCTGTCGGCGCAGACGGCGGCCATTTCTCCATCCGCACGCAGGCCGCTCACATCGTTGACGATGTCGGCACCTGCTGTTAGCGCGGCGCGGGCGACGGTGGCCTTGGTGGTATCGATCGAAATCAGCCCGTCCCACTCCGTCCGCAGCGCGGCGATGACCGGCGCGGTGCGGGCGATTTCCTCTGCGACATGAACCATCACCGCGCCGGGCCGTGTGGATTCCCCGCCGATGTCGATGATCTCCGCGCCCTCGGCGATCATCCGGCGGGCATGGGCTAGCGCGGTTTCGACTTCGAAATGCTCGCCACCATCCGAGAACGAATCCGGGGTGACGTTCAGAATTCCCATGACCCGCGCCCGCCGGGTGAGATCGAGCGTGGCCCTTCGTGTTTTCCAAATCATGGGTCGATTGGCGGCTTGCAGCGTCCGCCCGAGGTGCGTAGTTTGTGCCTCATGAACTGGCTGGCAACTTGGAAAATCGGCGTCCTCGCGGCAGGGCTTCTAACTTCCGTGCCGTGCCACGCGAGCGATCTGGAGGCGGTCGATGGCCCGAACGTTCGCACCATGCGGCATAAGGACGGCTCGCGCACCGTCTTCATCCGCAGCCCCGATAGCAAGACTCTCACCAAGAAAACCTTCCTCAACGGCGTCCTCACGATGATGACCATTTACAAGATGGACTCGCGTGGAAATCCCCTCGGGTGCAAGATCCGCGATGGCCAGAACCAGGAGCTTTTCAAGGTGAGCTACGGCTACAACAAGCTCAACGGTTTCTTGCTAGAGCGCGAAGTGATGTTCGACTCACGCGTTAAACGCATCAACAAGGACACGGGAAAAGAACAGCCGGTGCAGATCATCGCTTACATCTACGATGCGGAAGGCAAACGCAGCGCACCCATCGCTTATAATTTGTTGCCGGGGAAGAAAATGGAGGAAGTGTTTGGCGTGAAATCTTCAGCGCTGGAGGTCAATCCGTTTAACGAATCCTCCCCGCCGCAAAAAGGGAAACGCTGAACCGATGCTCGCCAAACGGGTCATTTTCGAAGGCCGTGTCCAAGGCGTCGGTTTCCGCTACACCGTCAAAGATCTCTCGCGAGGTTTCGACGTTTGTGGCTGGGTCCGGAACTTGTCGGATGGGAGCGTGGAAATGCAGGCGATGGGCAGCGCGGACGAGGTGGAGTCTTTCATCAAGGAGATCGCCGAGGAGTCGAGCGTCGCCCATCACATCACCAACCTGACGGCGGTGAAGGTTCCTCGGTTGGAAAATTGCTCCGGTTTCAGGATCGAGCGATAGAGCCGCGGAGGCGGTCTGGGTGCCATTTTTCAGGGCTTCGCAGCAGGGTTTTTTAGCGGAAAAAAGGGATTGCATCGCGGGGTGGCTCCGTCCTAGTTTCCCCCGCCCTTAGCGGGCAACGATCCATGCGCGGTTAGCTCAGTGGTAGAGCACCTCCCTGACACGGAGGGGGTCACTGGTTCGAACCCAGTATCGCGCACCATCCACTTCGCCTCACGCCCTCCGATTCATTGTGACTCCTGCGATGCCCGCAGTGCCCCCCGGACCCGATGAGCTTGAGGCTCTCCTCCGGCTGCTCGACGATGAAACTCCCGCAGTCCGCGAGCGCGTCGCGGAACGCCTGGCTCTCTGCGGCGGCGACATCAGCGAATGGCTGGCCACCCAGCCACGTGCGCTGAGCAAGCAGGAAAGAACCCTGCTCGCGGAAATGCTCAGGCCGCCCCGTCGGGAAATATTGGTCCGCGAGTGGATCGCCCCGACCGGCGGCGCACCGGCGTTGCAAGAGGATTGGGAATCCTTCGAGGCCTTGCTTAGGATTTTGTCCGATTTCCTGCACGACGGCATCTCGCTGCGCCAGCCACTCTCGGATGCGCTCGATCTCCTCGCGGAGGAGGCCACCGACGCGGGTGTCACAAGTGCCAACGAACTTCGCAGCCATCTCTTCAAGGAGGGGCGGCTCGCCGGAAATCAGGAGGAATATTACGACCCGCGAAACTCCGATCTCGCCTGGTCCATCGCGGAGGGCCGGTCGAATCCGCTCGGACTTTGCATCGTTTTCATCTTGGTCGGACGCCGCCTCGGTTTCGAGGTCGAGGGTGTCAATTTCCCCGGTCATTTCATGTGCCGCATCTTCGAGGATGGCTATCCGGTGATCATCGATTGTTTCGACAAGGGCCAGCTGCACGTGCAGTTCACCTTGTTGGAGAGTCCGGATCTCAGCCGCACCCAGCGGAGTGTCCTGCGCCAGTCGGCGGACCCCGGCGCGATCCTGTTGCGGCTGCTTAACAACCTGCAACAGGCGCTCGAGCAGGCAGCCCGCGACGAGGACGCGCTGTTGATCAAGGAACTGCAAGCGACCTTGCAATAAGGAGGGTGGGACTCCGGCCCACCTGCCGATGGAGGCGAAAGCAAGAGACTATCAGACTTCTTTTCTACTTCGATTGGCAGGTGGGCCGAAGTCCCACCCTCCTCCGGTCCACACGCCGAGCGTTGTGAGTTGACGTTCCGCCGCTTCAGCCCAGCCCCTGTTAGCGGCTGGTGACGCGGGCGACGGATGAAGGATCCGCCCGATTGCGGCCTGGCTTCCGATAGCCGCACGGCGCAAGCGTTCTTCGGCGAAGCCTCCGACACCGATCAGCCACGCGGGCTCTAGCAGGCCGATCACTTCCTGCAAATGCGTGTGGCACGCTGCCTCCACCGCGGCCATCTCCGCTGCGGGAAGCTTGTCCGGTGTTAGGTTCGCGCCGGTGGAACTCATCCACACCAAAGGGCAGTAATTGAGGACGAAATGATCTTGGAAGAATGCGTCGGCAGTTTCAAACCGGTCGGCGAACAGGCCCCACAAACGTCGCCCGCTGACTTCAGATCGCTGGCATTCGAATCCATCCACCGGTCGCTTTGGGTGTTCGGGATCGGGCCTGCCGATGGGCGTCTCAATTCCCATCCAGTCGCGCACCGCCGCCACTTCGCCGAACGGCACGCCCGTTTGCGCCATGCCGAAAGGTCCGGGATTCATGCCGAGAAACACGACGCGTTTTTTTCCGATGGCGAAGCGCTCCAGGTATTGCCGGTGCGCCTGCCACGTGTAATCTAGGGTCCGGTAAACGTAAGCGACCGGTGTCGAGAATTCGAGATCGCGCAGTGCGTGCGCAAGTCGCTCAGTGGAGGCAATCAACTCGTTCATGGCTGACTTTTCCACGCGAACGCCAGCACCAGCAGCGCCACGGGCACATAAAGCAGTGTGAAGAAAAACAAGCGCCGCGCGGATGCCCGCTCGCCATCGCGCGAGAATTTCAGTGCCAGCCCCATCATCAGAAATGCCAGCAGCGGGCCGACGATCGTCCACAGCAGATTGGCAAATCCGAGGAACGCCGGCAGCAGCGAGAACACTGCGAGCGCCAGGGCGAACAGCGCGGAAAGGCGTCCGCTTTTTCGGCCGGTTAGATCGCCGTTCGACCACATCTTGTAGCCCACGCTTTCATATTCCTCACGGTGCAGCCAGTTGATCGCGATGAAATGCGGGAGCTGCCATAAGAACAACAGTCCGAATAGAAATCCCGCTTCCCAACCCATCGGACCACCGGCGCCAACCCAGCCGATGACCGGTGGGATCCCGCCCGTGACGGCTCCGACGAGCGTGTTGGCGGAACTCAGGCGCTTCATCGGCGTGTAAATGAACACGTAAATGAAGACCGTTGCCGCCGCCAGATAGGCTGCTAGATTTCCCACCTGCACGGCGAGATGGATGATCCCGATAGCGGACAGGATCCAGCCGATGCCGAAGGCCACGAGCGGGTCCATCCGCCGCGAGGGCAGTGGCCGGTCTGCCGTGCGCTTCATCCGCGCGTCGAGATCCACTTCCATCAACTGGTTGAAGGCCGCCGAACCGAATGCCGCTGCCGCCGTGCCCAAGATGGTGTGGAGCAGCTTCAGCCAATTCATTTCGGTCCCGAGCGAATAAACGAGGAAGCCGAAAAACGTGGTGACCAGGATGAAAAAATTGAGCCGGACCTTCATCAACACCGCAAGATCCTGCCGCAGTCCCGGCGGCGGGATTACTTCCCCGGTGACAGTTTTCTCATTCGTTGCGGGTTCATCCATTGGTGCGCCGGGATGATGGCACGCCGATCACCCGCTTTCCAAGCAGCGACTTGCCGCCGCGCTGAGAATACGCGTGCCAGGCCCATTCCCCGCCGCGCCATCGCAGTCCACGGCAATTGTGCCTCACGCCGCGTGCAAACGAGCGGGCGATGCGGCCCCACTGCCGGAGTCCTTTCCAAGACCCGTGAGATCGCCGAATTCTTCGGCCAATTGGACGATCTCATCAGCCGCACCTCTGGAACGTAGATGTTCTAATTGATTCCGAATTTGAAGTCGAAGGACTCATACCGTTGAGCGGACAAAGGCGTTCTTAACCTTTCATACGGAAACGGGTCTAGAGCACTTTTGATAGCTTGCCCATCGGCGCGGAGCCTGGCGACTGTGTGCTATTTTGCGGCATCAACCTTGAACCAGCCAAGATCTTGCTCAGCGCCCTCCTCCGATTCATCATGTCTGAGGTGGATATGCCCGTCACTCTTCACTTCCACGGCGTTGACCAAGGGTTGAGTAACGGAGGTGGGCATGACCACCTCGGAAAGCTGTTCGGTGAGCAGATCAAAAGTATAGAATTTGGTCTGCGCCACATTGTTTTCATTCGAACAATTTTCATGCGGTCCTTCATGGGAAAGTTTCTCAACTCCTGAAGTGCCCCAAAGTAAATTGGGGCCGATCCAGTGCCAATCACCGATAAAAAGTACATTGGCTTCCGGCGGATAAGGCGGGAGCCTAATTTTCCCTTTGGTTGATGGCACGAGAACGAGATTGCCGCTATCGCCACCCCTGACTAGAACTTTTTCGTTATCCGGGCCAACAATTGCTTCAAAAATTCCAATCTCTTCGCCTGACTCCAAAATTACGTTTCCGTGCCGGTCGAATACGCGGCCCGTTCCAGCGCCGCCTCTAAACTCAAACGGAGGATTCTCCCTCTCGCGATTGAACGCGAGGGGATCGATTTTGTAATCTACCGCTGTTATTCTCACTTTAGGAAGCGAGTCGGGAGTCGAAGACTTGGAGACAGTGGTGGTATTTTCGGGCTTGGGTTGCGAATCCTCCTTTGAGGCTTTCGCACGCACCGTTTCCGCTTCGTTCAGCGGAACCGATCTATAGGGAGTGCGGAGCAGAATAGTCGCCAAAATGACCACGAGAATCAAGACAATGAGCAAGTAGTATTTCATGGTTAGGGTTGAGGTTGATGATTCCGCAGGTCGTGGAGAATCCCATCTTTCATGGCGTGCGCCACGGATGCTTTGACTGCCGCAGCATTAGGCCCTGTATTCAGTAAAATATCCACCGCGTCATTATCGCGATTCGTAGTTTGCGCTCCGAAGTCAATGAATTCCACCTCAATATAGGCAGTTCGAACCGGGCAATAAGCCGCCGTGTTACCATTGTTCCCATCACTGGCCACAGCGCTTTCATAGACAACCCTGGACCGATGATTCGCACCGGCATCGAAAAGTGTCATCGCAGTAACCATGCGCGTAATGATACCTTCGGACAAAATCGTATCCTGTTGAGGAAACACGTTACTCGTTGTTCTATAGACTTCCAGCGTTCCGCGCGCTGTATGAGCATCAGACGCATTGAAGTGAATGATATTTATCACGTCCGCTCCGTTGTCTCTGGCTTTTGCTGCTCGGAAAGCCCCTGTCTCATTTATGTCTGTTTCTCTGGTCATAAAAATGCGAAGATTCAAACGATCAGTGTCACGGATTGCGCGGAGGGAATCGCGTAGAGCTAAACCGTAGTCGAGAGCCATGGCTTTTTCCAAAACGCCTGATGGGCTTGTCGCGTTGTTCCAGCTAGAACCTGTCAAATTGGCAGTGCCCCCGTGTCCCGGATCGATCACCACCACACCCGGGACCTCCATATCAATCAGGTCGATCATTGAGGGGATACCTTCAACCTGAATTTTGATTCTCGCAGCATTCAAGCCGACGGGCGGGACGTTTACGCGGATGGCGGTGAATCCATCATCGTCCACAGTCGTCTTGCCGGACTCTTGCGACAACGAGGTGAATCCGTTCGTGCCGTAGGCTGTCGAGGCTTCAAACCGGTTCTGGTGACCGGCAGCGGCTTTCATCCAGCTTCCTCTGAACTCGAAGGGAAATGGGCCGGGAGTGCGGCGAAACAGGGGCTCCATCGTCCAAGTGACCGTTTTGCCTTTCAGAACTTCCCCGATTTTCACCTTTAATTCACGATGGGCAATTTTGTTGGTTGCCGGCTCCACCTCCACAAATGGCGTCAGTGGCTTTCCGATGTTGGGCTTGTCGGAACCCGTGATGACATTGCCGTCCTCATCCTTCGTTTTCGGCGATAATTCAACTACCTCCACCGGGATAAGGAGCCAGTTGATTGCGGCGTCGGTCTCGGGGCCGGTGCCGAAGTGGATGAGGCCGGAGGGGGTGATTTTGCGGGTTGCGGTGCCTGCCGGCAGGGTGGTTCCCGAAGGCAACAGGTCGGTGAGGTCGGTCCATACGGTGTTTCTCCAAACCTTGGTGGCGTTCAGGCCGGTACCGATGGCATTGCCCGAACTGTCGATGCCGTAGAGGGGAAGTTCGCTGTCCGTTTTGAGGGTCTTGGTCGGTTGCGAAGGGTCTTTGAAGCGGATCCCGGCCGTCCCTCCCATGCCCCAGGACGCGGTGGCGGTCGGGCCGGGAAGACTGAACAGCATTTCCGGCAGCAGCGGATTGCCGAAGTTGGCGGAGGTGAGGTCGGTCAAAAGGGTGGAGGGGAGGTCGACTTCTATGGGATCTCCGCTTGCGGATACGATTTTAGAGTCGCGTGTTTGGCTGTCGCCCCGCAGGAGGTGGCTGCCGTTCGCGGTGGGCAGGGAAATGAATGGCACCGCAGAGACCGGGCGGCGTTTGACCTGGGCATCGGTTTCCCGGACGATTTTTGTGGGTTTGGCGATGTCGAAGACGCGCAGCTTCACCGGCGAGGCCAAGTCACCATCACCGCGGCGGGGCTGGTATTCGGTCACGGCAAAGGTCTTGAGGGTGTCGCCGTCAAGTTCGCTGTAGAAGCCTGCGGGAAAGTGCCCGGTCCAGAAATCGTCGTAATCGTCTTCGTAGTCCGAGGCCCAGCCGAGGATGTTCTCGTCACCCAGAACGGTGCATGTCTCGTAGTCGCCCTCCGGGTTTCCCACCCAGACGAAGGTGCTCACGGCGTAGGCGGAGATGATGTTGTCAGAGTCGCGGTTGCCGAACGTATCGAGAGGCACGTCGGCATAACGATACAAAGCCGATCCGAGGACACTGCCATCCTCGGCGATCGCCTTGAGTTTGACATCGGCCAGCTGGTGATATTTTCCAAATTCTACTCCATTCGCGGACTCGGAAATATTGTCGGCCACCGGGGACACGGGTGACGGTCGCGCGTGTGCCGGACGGGTGTTTGCGACCGCGCATCTTGAAAGGCTCGGGGCGGAGAAAAATTTCCTCCCAGCTGCTTTCGTCGCTCCGGCCCGGAGTCCAGACGGCACCGACAGGAGTTCCGTGGAAGGTATCGTTGGGAAAGGAGTAGGCCGCCGAATCCATGAACAGGATCTGTCCTTTGCCGTTCATATCGATGGCAAAGTAGCCTTCTGGTATGTTTTTCACCTCCAGTTTGATGAAGCGGGACTCGGGGGTTGTTTCCCAGGCGGCAAGGATTTCCTCTGGCACGGCATCCTCGGGGTTGTCCACGCGGTCGCCGTCCTTGTCGGTGGGGGTGGCGTCGGGATGGTCTTGGACTCCGGCTTGGAAGGCCGCGAGGTGGGTGAGGGTGCTGCCGGGGAAGAGCAGGGCGGCATCGGCCGGTTGATTGGGATTGAGCGAGTGGGCGCGCTCCCAGCCGTCGGGGAGGCCGTCGTGGTCGGTGTCGGGATCGAGCGGGTCGGTGGCGTCGGCTCCAGAAAGTGGCAGGGGCGGGACGATTTCTTTGAGGTTGGAGAGGCCGTCGCTATCGAAGTCGGCGGTGTCGAGGGTTTCGCCGGGGCCGGGGAGCTGGTCGGTGTATTTGAGGCGGAAGAAGGCTCGACCGGTGGTGGCACCGACTTCGTGACTGATTGGCTCGTCGATTCCGCTTTCGATGAAGGGGGTCCAGTGCCATTTCGCGAGCGGGGTGTTCGTATCGGACACCTGGATGAAGTAGCTGCGCCCGGAATTGCCGAACCATTGAAAAAGATTGCCGCCGGTCGGGACGATGACGATCTGGGAGTCCTGGGCGATGCCGTTCTGCTGGGCGAGAAGCGCGGGGGCGCCGAGCAGAAGCAGGAGATAGAGGGAGAGAACA
>JANMSI010000114.1:0-4561 GCA_031389115.1 Akkermansiaceae bacterium | reverse complement strand
CGGCAAAGGCTGGAACGTGATCATGCGCCTCTCCGCACCGCTGCAACCCTTCTTCGACAAGAGTTGGAAACCGGAGATTTCGAGCTGGTGAACTGATTCTGTTCTCCATAAAAACCTAACCAACCGTAGATCCGGAGCATTCTCACGAGCCAGCTCGTGGTCTGCTCACCGTAACACTCATGCAATTTCACCAAGCCGTATCATTCGCACCAAACACATGAAACATAGACCAAACAAACTATACCTCGCGCTGGCCCTCGGGTTGGCGCTGATCGGGACCGTCCTGACCGGAGATGCCACGCTTCTCGGCTTTGACATGGGTGCGAAAATGCATGCGTGTGCCGTTCCACCAGCAGAAGAACGGCTTCCCGGCCTTGCTCTCGCGGGTGATGAAGTCCTTCGCCGCGGCGACGGTTTCGTCATCAATGGTCTCCATGCTTTTTTTGTCGAGCGGGCCGGTGTTCTCGATGGTCTGGCCGCCCTTGCCGTCGGCCTTGGTTTTGAGCACGCCGCGCGGCAGCCAAAACTATGTGCCGAAAAGGTGAAGTGATGGCGGTCGGCAAACATGGTAATGACCCTGAAGCTCTCCTCAGACGCACGAGCAATCCCGCACAAGCTGATTACATCGCTGGCCGCGGGTCTTGACAGAAGTTGTTAATCGTAACATGCTAATGCCATGAAGTCACACATCAGTGCCACGATCGATGAAAGGCTAGTAGAGGAGTTGAGCCGGTTCGGGCAGGAGGAAAGACGCTCACGAAGTCAGATCATTGAGCTGGCCTTGGAGGAATTCCTGCGCAAACGCAGTGCCTCGGTGGATAAAATTGTGACTTCCGACGGGCGTTTCGAAGGTAATTTCAGCCGGGAAGAAACCTATGCGCGTTGAAGATTTGAAGGGCCGCGTTTTGGTGGATACCAATGTGCTGATTTACGCCACGCTCACGGGCGATCCCCGCCACGACCGGTCTCAGCAAATCCTCGCGCTACGCTTGCGGTCGGACGTGGAAATGTTCATCTCGGTGCAAAACTTGGCCGAGATGTATCCCAACCTCACAGGACCGAAAAACCAGCCCCCGGACAGCCCGGAAGTGGCGCGGGAAAAGATCCGTTCCCTGTCCCGCCTGCGAGGTCTCACCGTTCTCCCGCTTACGCTGGAATGCATCCATCACGCGCTCGACCTCTGCGTGGAGGGAGCCGTGACCCGTCAAAACTATTTCGACCGGCAACTGGCGGCGCTCATGGTCCGCGAAGCTATACCTGTGATCGTCACTGAGAACGTGAAAGATTTCACAGGAATCAACGACATCACCGCCCTCAACCCATTTGGGTAGATCCCCGGAACCACCATCCTAAACCTTCCTAACATGAGAATTTCCACTATCCTTGAAAAGATCGACGTAAACCAACTATTCGGTCCCGCTTTCCAGCGCGAATACGTTTGGAAACGCGAAGACGCTAAGCAACTCATCGACTCGCTTATCAAAGAATACCCGACGGGCACGATGCTCACATGGGAGACGGCCAATCCTCCAGAGCTAAAAGGCCCGCACAAATACAACGAAATCCCTGAAATTACTGCTGGATGGTCAGCAGCGTGTGACGACGCTCCCCGGCGAAGTAACTTCAGATGAGAATTGAACAAGAGGAAACAGAGGGGTTCTAAATCAGTCTCAACATACCGGTCGGACTGCTGGTCAACTAACGAAGTCAAACTCATCAACGGCGTGCATGGGCTAATCCTGCCCGGCGCGAATAAAGATGCAGAAGTCGAACAGGAGTAAACAGAGGAAGCGGAGGGAATCTGGAGTCGTTAAATCGCCCACCATTTTCATCCACCTCATGCCCACTCCGTTTCCTCTCTAACCTCCCTGTTCAAAACATAACTCTATGAATTCATATCGCGGTTTGGTTCGGCCCGAAAGCGCCCGCCGGTCACGAAGGCAAATGCGTGCAGACCATGCTCGGCAAAGGCTGGAACGTGATCATGCGCCTCTCCGCACCGCTGCAACCCTTCTTCGACAAGAGTTGGAAACCGGAGATTTCGAGCTGGCGAACTGATTCGGTTCTCCATAAAAACCTAACCAACCGGAGAGGGCGAGAGCCAGCTCGTGGTCCGCTCACGGTAACACTCATGCAATTTCACCAAGCCGTATCATTCGCACCAAACACATGAAACATAGACCCAACAAGCTACACCTCGCGCTGGCCCTCGGGTTCGCGCTCATCGGTCCTGCGGCGCACGCGCAGCAGAAGAAACCGAACATCCTCGTCATCTTCGGAGACGACGTCGGCTACTGGAATGTCAGTGCTTATAACCGCGGCATGATGGGCTACCGCACGCCCAACATCGACCGCATCGCCAAGGAAGGCGCGATCTTCACCGATCACTACGCGCAGCAATCCTGCACGGCGGGACGCGCGGCGTTCATCACCGGGCAATCGTGTTTCCGGACCGGCCTCCTGAAAGTCGGCCTGCCCGGCGCGAAGGAAGGCCTGTAGGAAAAAGACCCCTCGATGGCCGAGCTACTGAAACCCCAGGGCTACGCTACCGGACAGTTTGGCAAGAATCACCTCGGCGACCGCAACGAGCACCTGCCTACCGTGCATGGCTTCGACGAGTTTTTCGGCAATCTCTATCACCTCAATGCCGAGGATGAACCCGAGCATCCGGATTATCCGAAGAACCCGGAGTTTAAAGCAAAGTTCGGCCCGCGCGGCGTGTTGAAGTGCAAGGCGAGCGACAAGGACGACGCGACGGAAGAGCCGCGCTTCGGCAAGGTCGGGAAGCAAACCATCGAGGACACCGGCCCGCTCACCAGGAAGCGGATGGAGACCGCGGATGAGGAATTCCTCGGTGGCGCGCTCGATTTCATGGAACGCAACGCGAAGGCCAACAAACCGTTCTTCTGCTGGCTGAACACCACGCGGATGCACATCTACACCTTCCTCAAGCCGGAATCGAAAGGGAAAACCGGTCTCGGCGTCTATGCGGACGGCATGGTCGAGATGGACGACATGGTCGGCCAAGCGTTGAAGAAGCTCGATGACCTCGGCGTCGCCGACAACACCATCGTCGTCTGGACCACGGACAACGGCGCGGAAGTCTTCTCATGGCCGGACGGCGGCACCACGCCATTCAAGGGGGAGAAGAATACCAACTGGGAAGGCGGCTACCGCGTGCCGCTCGTCATGCGCTGGCCCGGCGTGATCAAGCCCGGCACCGAGATCAACCACATCACCTCGCACGAGGACTTCGTGCCCACGCTGGTCGCCGCTGCCGGCGAACCCGCGGTGAAGGACAAGCTGCTCGCCGGTTACCAAGCCGCGGGGAAAACCTTCAAGGTCCATCTTGATGGCTATGACATGCGCGAGATGTTGGCCGGGACCGCTCCCGGCCAGCGCCAGGAATACTTCTACTGGACCGACGATGGCAATCTGGCCGGCCTCCGCTACGAGCGCTGGAAGATGGTCTTCCTGGAGCAGCGCGAAGAAGGACTCGCCGTGTGGGAGAACCCGCTGATTCCGCTGCGCTTTCCGAAGCTCATCGACATCAAGGGTGATCCCTTCGAGCGGGCGCAGACCGACGCGGGTGAGTATGACAGGTGGCGTGTCGAGCACGCCTTCGCGCTCATCCCGGCACAGGCTTACGTGGCCAAGCATTTGCAAACCTACGTCACTTATCCACCACGCCAGGCACCCGGCAGCTTCTCGCTCGATCATGTCTTGAGGAAGCTCCAGGAAGGCGGCGGGGGAGCAAGGTAACCAGTGGCTAACAACCGCGCCCGCCGTCGCAAGACGGCGGGCGCATTTTCCTACCAACCTGACGCACATGAGCAATCTGGGAGAAAAAGTAAAACACGAGATCCGGGAACTCATCCCCGTGACACTTTTCTTTTTCGTGGCCTTTCAGCTTCTCGCGCTTACCGATGCGTTGATTCTGAAACAATACGGCATCTACGCGACGACGTTCTTCGCTGCCACCATGCTGGCGATGATTGTCGCGAAGGTCGTTGTCATCACCGATCACTTTGCCCTCGTAAACCGTTTTCCGGGAAAGCCGCTCATCTATAACGTTCTCTGGAAAACGATCGTTTATTCAGCCGCCGCGCTCGTCTTCCGCTATCTCGAGCACCTCATCCACGCCTGGCGCAAATCCGCCAGCTTTGGGGAAGCGAACGACCGCCTGTTCGATGAGATCGTCTGGCCCCATTTTTGGGCCGTGCAACTCTGGCTGATCGTCTTGCTGCTGGTCTTTTGCTCCATCCGCGAATTGGTCCGGGCCCTCGGTCAGGAATGGCTAACCGAGCTCTTTTTCAACAAGCCGATCCCGCCGGATCCCAAATATTGATCCTTCTCAACTACGTTTAAATCTAACAACCACATGAAATCAGAATCCACAGCCCGCCCCATGAAATCTCTTAGAGGCTGTCTTAAAAATATCTAACGTGCGATTCTGGCGAGCATCCGCTTGCTCATCGACAGATAGATCATGGCTTCCGAGTGTTCGATCTTCACTTCATAATCCCGGACCAGTCGCCGCGATTGGATCAACCATCCGAAT
>JANMSI010000050.1:0-12871 GCA_031389115.1 Akkermansiaceae bacterium | reverse complement strand
CCGATGCTAACCGGAACTCCCGTCGAACCACCGGTTTTTCGACTTTCGTCCGGAGGGCCGGAAATCCGTCGAAATTCGCTTTGCCTGTCTTGAAGGATCTTTAATTGCCCCGTTGTGCAGGAATATGCGGGCGTGGAGTTTGGTCAGGTGGCCATGTGCCGTGGTGACTCGGATTTCGAGGTATTTCATGACATGAATTACTTGGAAGCGATACCACTGGACGACGGCGAAGGAAGCGCAGTGGCAGTCACCTCGTTATACTCCCGTTACATCCCGCTCTTCCGCTACATGCCGGGAGATAATATTTGCGGGCCTAAACCGTTGGCGCATGGCCACGTCGCGAGTTTCAAGAGCATCCAAGGTCGCGTGCATGATTCGGTAAGCCTGCCAGGCGGACAGGTCCTTCACAGCATGGCAATTTTCCACTGCATCCATCAGGAGAGCAGCGTGCTGAACATTCAGATGATTTTGCGCGATGAAGGTCCCCAGTTGCGGTTGGCCGTTACGGATGGTTACACCACGGATTGTGAGGATCGCATCCGGCATCGACTGACTCAGGTCGCTCCTGAGCTGCAGGGAATTCCTATCGAAGTGGTGGGCGATATTCAAACCACTCGGGCTGGCAAGAGACGCTGGATTCAAGACGAGAGGACAAAAGGATAGCAGACAAATGGGTAAAATGATCAAGATTGCCGTTCTCTTTCATCATATCGGTCCCTATCACCAAGCTCGGCTGGAAGCAGCCACCGCCTGCGCTGAGATTGCTGCCGTCGAGTGGTCCGCCGATGACAATTTTGGATGGGGAATCGCTGAAAAAAGCACGTCGTTTTCCGTGCGATCTTTATTTCCGGTAGCCAAAGCGGGGTTGCAATCCAGCGAGGAACTGAGAAAAGCTTTGAAGGATGCATTGGTTGTTATTCACCCTGACGTTGTGGCCGTCAACGGCTGGAACGATTTCGGATCAATCGTCACTATTCAGGTTTGTAGTGAAATCGGTCTGCCACTTGTGGTCATGTCGGAAAGCATGGCATGGGATTTCAAGCGGGTTGGCTGGAAGGAATGGATCAAGCGCAAACTGGTCGCCCGCTGCTCAACCGCATTGGTGGGTGGCACTCCTCATCGGGACTACATGATTCAGCTCGGGATGAATTCCGAACATATCTTTATGGGATACGATGCGGTGGATAATGATTATTATGCGGAAGAAGCCGCGAGGTGGAGGAGTGTTTCTAATGATTCCACCGATCACTGCTCGCTGATCACTGATCACTCTCCACTCTACTTCCTCGCGTCGAATCGCTTTATCGAAAAGAAGAACTTGTTCCGGTTGCTGGAAGCGTATGGCGGCTACGCCCGAAATGCTGAAACACTGAGAAGCGGAAAAGCTGAGAGCAGAGTGTGGGACCTGTGCCTGCTTGGGGATGGAGAGCTGAAAGCGAAACTGCTCGCCCATTGCGCATCCCTTGGCCTCCATGTCGTGGAATCCGCGCCGTGGGAGGCGGATAGAAAAGCTGAAAGCGGAAAAGTGAAAACTGAAAGCGACCAGCCTTCGGTGTACTTTCCGGGTTTCCGGCAGGTCGAGGAGTTACCTCGATTTTACGCCCACGCCGGAGCGTTCGTGCATGCGAGCACGACCGAGCAATGGGGATTAGTGGTCAATGAAGCGATGGCCTCAAGTTTACCTGTCCTCGTGTCGAACCGGGTCGGATGCGCTCAGGATCTTGTTCATGATGACATCAACGGCTTTACGTTCGGTCCGCATGATGTCGAGAAACTCACTGAACTGATGCTCAAGATATCGAATCCCAATTTTCCTGTTTCTGCTTTTGGCGACGCCAGTCGTTCCATCATTTCCGAGTGGGGACCGGATCGCTTTGCATCCGGTCTCAAGTCCGCATGTGAAACAGCACTTCAGGTAAAGCCCAAGAAGGCTGGGATTCTGAACCTGCTTTTACTTCAAGCCCTGATCCACCGCCAATGATCGCCGCGTCACTTCTCGCCTCGACCTCCCGCAATGCCGGAGGGCTGTTCAACAGCGTGCGCCGCTTGCATCAAGAACTGGAGCGGATGCCCGGAATGACAGTCCCGGTATTCGGTTTGGAGGACGAATTCACGGTGGCGGATAAAGCGGAGTGGAGTCCGCTCGTGGTGGCGACTTCCCCGGTAACCGGCCCGCGAGCATTCGGGTATGCACGAGGTTTGACTTCAAACCTCATCGCCGCCCAACTCGATATTTTGCAGGTCCATGGGATCTGGCAATATCCGTCAGTGGCTGCGTTGTCTTGGCATCGGCGGACGAAGCGCCCCTACATCGTCTCGCCACATGGAATGCTTGATCCTTGGGCGGTCAATAACTCGCACTGGAAGAAGCGGCTTGCCGCAGCGGTTTATGAGCGCACCCATCTTGATAGAGCCAAGTGTGTGCGTGCGCTCTGCCAGTCTGAACTGGCTTCTATCCGGGCTTTCGGACTGAAGAATGCCTGCTGCGTGATCCCGAATGGAATCGATCTGCCGGAAGCCAGAGGCCAGAGTCCGGAAGTTAGAGGCCAGAGAAAACATTTGCTCTTTCTCGGGAGGCTTCATCCCAAGAAAGGACTTCCCAATGCACTGCGAGCGTGGGCGAAGGTCAGACGCCAAGGGACAACGGGCAAAAGCAATCATGAGTGGCAGTTTATCATTGCTGGCTGGGATCAAGGCGGACATGAGGCGGAACTAAAGCGGCTCGCCACGGAACTTGAAATTCCCTGGACCGACATACGGGATCATCCGCAAAACGAATCCGAAGATCTTTCGGCTTTCAACTATCAGTTTTCAGCTTTTTCCCTTCTTTTCACCGGCCCCGCATTTGGAGAACAGAAGGATGAGCTTCTCCGGCGGGCGGATGCATTCATCCTGCCCAGCTTCAGCGAAGGTCTGCCGATGTCGGTACTGGAGGCCTGGGCGTATGGCGTTCCCGTCCTGATGACCGATGAATGTAATTTGCCCGAGGGATTTGCCGCCGATGCCGCCCTGAGAATCGGGACGGACGTGGAAAGCATCGCAAAAGGCATGGTTCTTCTTTTCGGATCTCCGATCTCCGATCTCCAATCTCTAGCAGCAAACGGACGCGCGCTTGTGGAAAGACAATTCACCTGGCCGATGATCGCCACGCAGATGAAGGAGGTCTATGAATGGATGCTCGGGGGAGGGGATCCGCCATCCTGCGTGGTGATCTCATGAAAGAGACTCCCGCGCATCATCTTTGTGGGAATGATTTCTAGCACCCGGCAGGCGGGACGCCTATCCGACGATACAGCCGAGACGGCTGTGCTACGAACGTTGTGGGTGCGGCGGGCGGCATGGGTCCTGGGCATTTGCCTCACCGCAGTCACCGCGTGGATCCTGTGGGCACCTTGGCCGGATCCAAAGCAAGAGGCGTTGCCGTGGGTGCCGGATGCCATCGTCGCATTGGGCGGCGGTGACGAGGCCCGAGGCCGCAAGTGCCTTGAACTGGCGCAGTCCTTTCCGCAAGCATCCGTGGTGGTGACCGGAGACGGCGGAACGATTGTTCGCTACCTGCGGGATCACGGAGTTCCGGAAAGCCGGATCGTGCATGAGGAGCTGGCAACGTCCACGGTTGAGAATGCACGCTTCACCCAAAGGATTTTGAACGAGCTGGACGTTAGACGGGTGGTCCTTGTCACCAACTGGTTTCACGCACCTCGGTCGCTGGCGGTGTTCAGGTCCTCTCAGCCGGAGCGGAGCTGGGCGGTCGCCTTCGAAACCAAGCCCGATCCGCTCACCCGGTGGGACAAGGATTGCCAGCGCCGCGAGCGAGTGGCGGCCCTTTATTATTTTTTGACTCATGGGATCTGGTCCTTCTAACGTGTCGAACATCGACATTGCCGGTAATCGGGGAACCCGCAAATGGTCTCATCGTGAACTGGCGGGCCGCGTTCTCTGGGCGGTTTGTTCTCCGTTGTTCCGCTTCAGCCCGCGGCTGCTATGGGGATGGCGCTGTTTCCTGCTCCGATTGTTCGGGGCCAAGGTCGGAAGTAATGTTCACATCCATCCTTCGGTTAGGATTTCCATCCCATGGAATTTGCAGATCGGCGATTGGTCATCGGTTGGATTCGATGCGCTGATCTATAATCTCGGTCCCGTGACGATCGGCAGCAAGGTGACCGTTTCCCAACGGGTTCATCTTTGTGCCGGGAGCCATGACTTTCGCGATCCCGCGATGACCTTGCTCAAGCAGCCGATCACGATTGGCGACGAGGCTTGGATCTGCGCGGATGCCTTCGTGGGGCCGGGTGTGGTGGTGGGCGAAGGTGCCGTGGTGGGAGCCAGAGCGGTGGTGGTTAGGGATGTGGAGTCCGGTGTGATTGTCGGTGGAAACCCGGCGAGGGCGATAGGGAGAAGATGAAGATTTAAACAGGAGCAAACAGAGGTAACGGAGCGCTTCGCAGTTTGCAATGACGGCGCTTTTTCTAATTGAGTCGAAGGCAGGGTGAGGTTTGAGAATTTCTCCAAGGCCACCTCGCTTGACTGCTGTTCAAAAACTCAAAATCCTCAATCGCACCAAATTCGCAAGACTCACCGCTTAGTTACATGAAGCTTTTGAATGTCCCGTCGGTTTGCTCATCAATTTTCATGAGATGAAGATCATTGGAATTAACCGGCTGATTCTTCCCGGTGCCAACACGGAGAACCCGGAACCGTGATACTTGGGAGACCCGGAGGTTGATTTGAAGTGAATGCCTGACTCTCTGAAAACCCTCAGTTTCCTCCTGTTCAAAACTCTTGGATCGGAAGGGTGGAACAGAAGCAAACAGAGGAGACTGAGGATGGATTCTCGACGTTCCTGACACTTTGATTTCATCTGAATCGGATAGGGTGAGGCCGGGAAACCTCGGGAAATCTAGGTTCTGAAAACCCTCCGTTTCCTCCTGTTCAAAAATCTGCCTATGCTCCCGGTCACCGTCGTCATTCCTGTAAGAAACGAAGAGCGGAATTTGCCCGGATGTCTTCAGTCCCTCGGCAGGGATTTTGCCGAAATCGTCGTGGTCGATTCTGGCAGCACCGACCGGACGAAGGAGATTGCGGCGGAGGCAGGGGCGGTGGTGCTCGATTTCGTTTGGGACGGAAAGTTTCCGAAGAAACGAAATTGGGCGCTGAGAAATTATAACTTCAAAACACCTTGGGTATTGTTTCTGGATGCCGACGAGCAGGTGACTCCTGAATTCGTAAAGGAATTGACTCATACTCTACCAGATACGCCACACTCGGGATTTTGGATTTCTCTAACGAACTGGTTCATGGGCTGTCCATTGCACCACGGCGATGTGTTTCACAAGCTCGCGTTGTTCCGGTTAGGTGCCGGTGAGTACGAATGTTTTCCGGAGGACAGTTGGAGTCATCTGGACATGGAGGTGCATGAGCATCCTGTTTTAAAGGGAAGCGTCGGTGAAATCGGTGCAAGGCTGGGGCATCGGGATTATCGTGGCATGAAGCACCACATCGCGAAGCATAACGAATATTCGACCTGGGAGGCGAACCGGTTCCAATGGTTGCAAACCGCAGGCCCACAGGAATGGGCCAAGCTCAACCAGCGCCAGCGTTTCAAATACCGGCACCTTGATCGCTGGTGGTTGGGTTGGACCTACTGGTTCGTCGCTTACTTTCTGAAAAGGGGGTTTCTTGATCGCCGAGCGGGATGGACCTTTAACCGTTTGAAGCGCCGGTATTTCGATGAGATTCGGTTGAAGATCTTGGAGCAGAAGCCAGAAGTCTGATCTGGGGCGGATCAAGTGAACTCGCTGCGAGACGCAGCGTGCACGGCCTGCGGCGGGACGCCGCAGCTACGATTCGAATGCCATGCACCTGGTTTTCCTAAATCAATACTACCCGCCGGACGCGGCGCCGACGGGGGTGATGTTGCAAGACTTGGTTGAAGAACTGGTGCGAGCCGGTCATGCGGTGACCGTCCTTTGTGCCTCGGGGGGGTATGCGGGAAGAGAAAAGCTGACAATTGAAACGCTGAAAACTGAAAGGAGAGAGGCGGACCGCGCTCTTCCTGCTTTCCTTCAACTCTCAACTCCCAACTCTCAACATCTTCCCACAATCATCCGCCTCCGCGCTTCGCGGTTCGGGCGGGGGACCTTCGTTGGCAAGTTGCTCGACTATGCTTCGTATTACCTGGGGGTTGCGTGGACATTGATGACTTTGCATCCAAAACCGGATCGGATTGTCGCTCTAACGACGCCGCCATATCTATCCGTGCTGGCGCGGTCGCTGTCGAGATTGCGCGGGGCGGACCATGCGCATTGGGTGATGGATTTGTATCCGGACGTGATGGCGGCGCACGGGATGCTCGGGGAGAAAAGCGCGATCTATCGGATTCTAGCGGGTCTGGCGCGCTGGGGGTTCGGCGGGCGTCGGCGGGCGGCGGTTCTCACTCTGGGACCGGATATGGCGGAACGGGTGGAGAGGCTTGTGGGAACATCGAACATCGAACGCCCAACATCGAACATTGAAGTGAAGGGAGGAGATTCCTATGTCTTTCAAACATCAGCCATCGACCATCAACTCTCAACTTTCAACTCTCAACCTTCCCCTGTGGAATGGGTGCCGTTGTGGGGGACGGGGGAAGATGAGAATCTGAAAACTGAAAAGCTGAAAACTGAAATAAGAGGAGGCGCGGATCCGGCACTGTCCCTCGTGTCTGTTTCTAACTATCAACCATCAACTCTCAACTCTCAACTTGCCTCCAACTCTCAACTCTCAACCTCTTCCCTGGCCTTGCGCCACAAGCGCGGCTGGGGGAACGGGGAGCTGATAGTAATGTATTCCGGCAATATGGGATTGGGTCATCGGTTCGGAGAAATTCTCGCGGCGGCGGGGCGGGTGAACATCGAACATCGAAGTGAAGAGTTGGCAGACGCCACACTGCACGGGATGGATGAAAGTCTGGATGAATTCCGCGGTCCGGCGATACCAGTGGACTCTTCCAACCATCAACCATCAACTCTCGACCATCAACTTTCTCCAACCCGCTTCGTCTTTTTCGGTGGGGGCAGGCGGAGGGTGGAGGTGGAGACGTTCGTGAGGGAAAATTCCGGGTGCCTGGTGGAAGTGCACGATTACGCTCCTGCGGCGGAGTTGGCGGAGCACCTGCAGAGTGCGGACGTGCATCTCGCGTCGTTGGATGACGCTTGGACTGGAACGATGGTCCCCAGCAAGTTGCAGGGAATTTTCAACGCAGGACGCCCGGTGATTTTCATTGGCGACGCGGCGTCCAGCATTGGTCGGTGGGTGGAGGAAAGCGGCGGCGGGTGGGTGGTGAAGGCGGACGATGTCACCGGATTGTTGACCGCGATTGCTGAGGCGGGAGATCCTGAAATCCGTCTGGCGCGGGGCCGGGCGGCGAAAATTTACGCGGACGCGCATTTCGACAAACGGACCAATGTTTCCCGCGTGGCGGCGATTCTGGGAAAACCTCAATAAGGAGCCGGGACATTCCTGTCCCAGATTTGATTCGATCAGGGAATCATGAAGCGACAGGAATGTCGCTTCCCCCTAAGAGGCTGTCTGAAAATGGTGAGGATTCGTGTGAAAAGGCTCCGGGCAGGATGCCCGGGCCACTGTGGCGCGGGCATTCTGCCCGCAGCCTTTGACGGACAAGCCGATCTAACCGGAATTTTCAGACAGCCCCTCAGTCTTGCATTTATCTAACGTAATGTTCATTGAACTCACATTCGCGCTTTTGCTTTCGCTTGCGATCTCGGTTGGACTGAACCGGGTGATGCTGGCCATCGCCCCGCGGCTGGGGCTGATGGACCTGCCCGGCGAACGGCGGATTCATTCGCATCCGATCCCGCGGGCGGGGGGAATCGCGATCTGGCTGACGTTTCTAACCGTGGTCGGCCTGGGCCTCCTGAGCGGGGTGCTGGATCAAGGTGGGAATCTAACCGGCAAGTGGTTTGGTGCTTTCGTAGCGGGCTCTGCGGTGCTGATGATCGTGGGGTTTATCGACGATCGGACGGGCTTGTCGCCCTTGCTGAAGCTGGGGGCGCATGTCTTGGCCCCCACAGTGTTTTTCCTGATCAACCCGGTGAACACCGCCCTGTTCCCCGGAGATTGGCCGCCGATTTTCGACTATGCGGTATTCGTCGTTTGGGTCGTGATGCTGATCAACGCGTTCAACCTGATCGACGGACTCGACGGACTCTGCGGTGGCTTGGCTGCGGTTGCCGCTGTTGCGCTCGCGGGAATGGCGCTGTCTAACGGCAGGCCGGATTCCGCGCTCCTGCTGCTGGTGATGGCGGGCGCGGTGCTCGGGTTTTTAAAGTATAACTTCAACCCGGCGCGGATTTTTCTGGGTGACGCGGGATCGATGCTGATCGGATTTTTCCTGGCGACTGCGGCGACCGACGCGGTGGGTCGCAAGGCGGTGGTGGGGGTGATCCTCCTGCCGATCGCGGTCGCTGGTGTTCCCTTGTTAGACGTGCTGTTGGCGATCTGGCGGCGCGGCGCCCGGCGGCTGGTCAAGAAGCTGCACGGCGAGAAGGTCGAGGGCGGAATCTTCGATGCGGACAGCGAGCACCTGCATCACCGCCTGCTGGGTTCGGGGGGCTCCCAGCGCAAGGTGGCGCTGATGTTGCAGGGGATTTCCATCCTGTTGGCGGTGCTGGCGTTCCTGCCCATGCTGTTCGGCGACCGGATTTTTGCGTTCTCGCTCGTCGGTTTCCTGATCGTGGGGCTGGTGGGTGTTAGGAACCTGGCGCGGGTGGAAATCGAGCACACCGGCAACGTGGTCCACATGGCGATCAAGCTGCCCAGCCACCGGCGACGGGTGGCGGCGGTGCTGTTCGTTTACGACCTGATGATTCTGGCGGGAGCGGGAATTGCGGCGGCGCTGATCGAGACCAATCTCCTGGTGCGCGGAGCCACTGTGCCTGAACTCGCGCGCTTCGTGATCATGTTCGCCATCCTCGGCAGCATTGCACTGCTGGTGGTGCAGGTGCATCACCGGTTGTGGGTGCGGGCGACGATGCGGGACATCCTGTCGCTGCAGTTCTGGCTGCTGGTGGCGGCGGGCGTCACCTTCGCCTCGTTCAGCCTGTTTTACGCGGCCTTGGAATGGAGCGCGCTGCGGATGACCGTGATGAGTTATGTATTTGCCTGTGCCGGCGTGTGCGTGCCGCGGGTGGCGCTGGATCTCCTGAGGGAACTCGGGCTGGATGCCCGGCATCTGAGCGCGCGCAAGAAGGTGGGGGACGATCGTTTCCCGATGGTGGTGCTGGGAGCGGGAGATTTGGGGACGTTGCTGCTAGATCACTTGAAATCGAGCGCGCACAACGTTTATCCTGGCATGAGGCTGTTAGGATTCATCGACGAGACAGAGGTGATGCACGGGCGGCGGCTGCGATCATTCCGGATTCTAGGAGGGCTTTCGGTGGTGCCGAAGCTGGTGGAGGAGGCGGGGCTTAGGGGAATTATTCTAGCAATCCAGCATCCCCGGAAGGAGCTGATGGACCAATTGGAAGAACTTGCCGACCGCCATGATTTAAAAATCTTCCGCTGGAAGGTGGGGTTGGAGGAGGAGTGAGGAAAAAGCTGAAAAGCTGAAAACTGAAAAGCTGAAAGGCTGGAGAAGAAAAAGCTGAAATGCTGAAAACTGAAAAGTTGAAAGGTAAGAGGGGGCTTCGCCAGTCAATCATCGGTCCGGAAGTCATTTCAGTTTTCAGCATTTCAGCTTTTCAGCTTTTCAGTATTTCAGAGAGTCATGCGGATTAGCACCGAGTTAAGGGAGCGGACGAAGGGGTATGCCTCGGGGATCGTGAGGTTTTATGTCGCGTTGCCGAAGCAGCGCGAGGAGGTATATGTTCTGGGCAAACAGTTGCTGCGCTCTGGAACCTCAGTGGCAGCGCATGCGAGGGAAGCTTCACGGGCACGTTCAGACGCCGAGTTTTGTTCAAAGCTGGACGGACTGCTTCAGGAGGCTGACGAATCCCAGCTTTGGTTGGAACTCCTGAACGAAGATTGTGGCATTCAAGGCGAGTCCATTACCCTTCTGCTAAAGGAAACCGACGAGATCCTCGCGATCTTCACGACGATCGTTTCGAGAGTCCGCAGAAGCGGTTCCTAACTTTCAGCATTTCAGTTTTCAGCATTTCAGCCTTTTCTTATCAGCTCCTCACCCGTCATTCCCCGGCTATCCGCCCGCTGGCTGCCGCTGTTGGGGGTCGCGGCGTTGTGGGTGCCCGCGATGATTGCGGCGTCGTATGCGTGGGGCCACGGTGAATATTACGACTATGGCTGGTTCGTGCCACCGGCGGCGTTGTGGCTGATGATCCGGCGTTGGAAAGAGGTCGAAGGGCCTACGAAACTGCCGCGGACGCGGTGGGTGCTGGCGGTAGCGGCGATCCTGCTGCCATGGTTCCTGATTTTGCGAGTGTTAGGTTACGCCGACCCCTCGTGGCGGCTGCCGATCGCTTTGCTAGGCATGACGGCGGCGGTCGCCGGGCATGGACTGATCGCGGCGTCCCGCGGCTGGCGGGTTTCGGCCGGATTCATTTGGATCACCCTCCTGTGGATGTCGGCGCTGCCTTGGCCGAGCGTGGTGGAGAGCGGAATCGTCCGTCATCTCACGCAGGGTGTGGTCGCGGCGGTGGCGGAGGTGTTTCAACTTCTAGGCAAGCCCGTCGAAGTGCTGGGTGATCGCCTGCGCCTGCATGACCTGACGGTGGAGGTCACCGATGGGTGCAGCGGCGTCCGCTCGTTCCAGAGCTTCGTGATGGCGAGCTGGTTTTTCTCGGAACTCCACCGGCTGACGGCCGCCCGCGCGCTCACCCTGTTAGCCTGCGCCTGCGCGGTGGCCTTCGCGGTGAACATGGGCCGGACATACGCGCTGGCGCAGATCCGCTTCGAGCACGGTCAGGAGGCGTTCGACCGGGCGCATGACATGCTCGGGCTTCTGGCATTTGTCATCAGCGGGCTGATCTTCTACCTTCTTTCGGGCAGGCTGGCCGCGCCCGCCCGCCGCGCGGTGGTTAGATCCGTGCAACAGCGCTGAAGCTGGCTTCCGTAATTTTCCCCGATGATCCGAAATTCGATCAACACCGTTTGGGATCGCTGGGCCAATGTTCACCCGTTCATCCGGTTCCTGATCCTTACGGTGGCCGTGGCCGCCATCGGATTTTTCGCGGTAAAACCCGCCTACCGGGTGTTCAGGGCGTGGCGGCTTGACCGGAATCTGGTGGCAGCGCGTCAGGCCGTCACGGAGGTCCGCATGGACGATGCACGCGATCTTTCCCTAACCGTGCTGCGGGCTGGCGATCCCCGGATCGAGGCGTTCCGGATTCTTGAAACATCGACCGCGTCCCTGCGGGATCCCCGGCATGGCGACATCGCCCGGGCGCTGATGGCGCATCCGCAGGGTTCCGACGAGGACCGCTTCAATGGGTTTCGCGGGATTGCTGCGGGGGCTCCGTTAGGGTTGGCCGGTCAGGCTTGGACGCAGCTTTCCGCCGCGTCCCGGCAGGAGCCACGGTTCGCGCTTTTGTTCGCCGACCGGCTAATCGCGGAAAAGCGATTCAGCGAGGCGGCCTCAGTGCTGCTAGAAGTGCCTGCGGCTGATCGTGCCGGGGCGGTGGACCAGCGTTTGATCCGGGTGCTGATCGGGAGTGGAAAAAAGCAGGGCTACGATGAAGCCCAGCGCCTGATCGCGGCCGCGTTTCCCGCCGGCGGACCGGAGATGGGGGAATGGCTGGATCTGTTGGAGACGATCCCCGCGATGAGCCTGCAGGAAGCGGCGCTGGAGCCCGTCCGCAAGGTGCTCCAAAACTTGCCATCCGGCGGCACGGCGCGTCCGGCCCTGATGCTCGCCCGGCTTGATTATGCCGCCAACTATTCCGGGCGCGCCGCCATCCTGGAAACGACGATTGCTCGGTGGAAAGATTCTGAACCGGAAGTGCTCGCAAAATTTCTGGGAGATCTCGGGCTCTATCAACTTCTGCTGGAGACCTTCCCCGCCGGGCGGGTGGCGGAACATCCGGAATTGTTTGTCCCGTTGCTAGATGCCATGGAGCGAACCGGATCGGGGGAACAGGCGACCGCGTTGCTGGATGCGCACGGTCGGGTGCTGCCGAAGTTCGAGGAGCTCGCGCACCGCGCGATCGCAGCGGCGAAAAGTGGCGACGCTCCGGGGCTCGTCCAATACTGGAGCACCGCGATGGGCGAGGCGAAATCCAGCCGGCTTGCCACCGCCTATCTCAGCCTTCACCGGATTGCGCGGGGCGCGGAACTGCCCGAGCAAGCCAACCTGGCCATGATCGAGGCCATCCGGCTCGGCATCGGACCGCTGCCTTTATATACCGATCAAAAACCGCTGCTCAGCTCGCTGGCGGAACTCGGACGTGAGACGACTCTCATGGAAATTTGCGCGATCTATCTCTCGTTCGAACCCAGAAATCCGGTGTTGCTCACGCAGTATGCCTACCTCGCTTGCCTGAACAATCAGGCCGATGCCGGGACGATCATCCAGGCGATGGGTCCATTGGCCAAGGCCTTTCCCAAGGAGCTGCCGATTCAGAGCGTGCTTGCCACCGCCTATCTTTGCAACGGCCAGCCGGGCAGGGCGGCGGAGACGCTGGACCCCTTAAAACTGGACCCCGCGAAGCTATCGCCAAGCTATCGCGCGGCGTATCTAACGACGCAGGTGCTCAACCAGCGGATGGCGAAGGACGATCCGCAGATCACCCAGTTTCCATGGAAGTCCCTCCAGCCGTCCGAGCGGAAAAAATTCAGTGAACTGATCCGGTTGGCGGAACCCGAAAAATAGGGGGCGGGGACGTCTCGTCCCCGCGCATGGACGAGACGTCCATGCCCC
>JANMSI010000026.1:0-2138 GCA_031389115.1 Akkermansiaceae bacterium | reverse complement strand
AACACCAGTAGTTGGCAGCCGGCTTTACAAGTAGGCCATGATGGCTCTCTAATTCGGACAGGACAGCGGCAGCTGATTCGGATTCTAGGTCAAATTTTTCAATATATTTCCCGACAATTACAGATGCTTTTCGATCACTCAATAGGAACAAAAATTCTCTGTCAAGGTGGTAGCCGATAAGTCCGAACAGACGTCTCCTTTTGGATATGGAGAGTTCCTGGAATGATGTGTCTCGACGAAATCCGCGACTTGTGTCCCATTTCACCATTAATACGTCGATGCATCTTGAGTACAAATCAGTGCGGTTGGAAGATAGTTCCAAGTCGTTTTCGTACAGATTGCATAACAACGAAAGCAATAGGGGGGTTGCTGTGAGTTCGTTTATTCGAGGGTGCGCCCTTAATTCTTTCTGAAGGCTTGCGGCCATCTCCTCTTTCTCTATTCCGAACCAAGATTCAATAAATTGAATAGAATCTTTCTTGGTAAAGGGAAGAACCTCAAAGTGATCGAAATTTGGCAGATCGACAACCAAAGATCCCGAACGACATGACATGATCAATGGAGGCTCTGGGAATGACTTGCGGAACAACTCAATCGCAGCTTTCCATTTGATCTGATTGTCTACAGGAACTTCGTCTAACCCGTCGAGAACTAGGCAAACATCTCCTTTTCTGAGCATTCTCTCCAAAAATGGGAAGGCGTCTTCAAAGCCGATTTCTCTGAGATATTGCCGAAATAGTGTTCGAAGATCTTTGGGTGGCTCAGGATAGTCTCGGAGAACAAAATGCAGAGGTATATACTGCTTATCTAAATCGACTTGAATAGCGGGGCAACGACCAAGAAGCCCCATGACAAAGGCGGATACGAATGTCGTTTTTCCAGAACCAGCACCACCAAGTATCAAGAGATTGGTTCCCTCCGAAATGTGGTCGATGATATTGGTCTCGACGGATTGTGAATTGATCAGCTTCGTAAAGCTTATACTATCTTCCTCGTCATCGACAAAAACGTTTCTTCTGATTTTCTCAGAGAATCTTGTTGGAACATATAGGTCCGCAAGCGGGATTGCTCCTGCCATCCCTAGAATCTGAACTTTGTCTATTAAAAGTGCCAGCTTCTCACAGTGAGTGTTGCGAAATTTTCTTAGTAGATCAAACGAGTTCCTGAATTGCTCCGTCTTTTCGTTGACTCCATCAAATACGCTTTTAATAGAGTGTTTTATGACGCCGTCAAAGGTATTGAGTGGTAAGGAACTCATTTGAAAATCCTGACTGATTACTGGCACGCCTCACACGTCCCGCCGTTGAGCATGGCGTCGATGGAGCAGGCGTTCTTTTCCTCGGCGGTGAAGGTTTTGGCACCGGCGGCGGTGGCTGCGGTTTGGGTGGCCATGACGCCGCGTTGTTCCTTTTTGACGTCGATGGTGGATTTCTCGATGTTGGAGGCTTGGAGGGTGCGGAGGTAGTAGGTGGTCTTGAGGCCCTTGTCCCAGGCACGGCGATACATGTGGGAGAGGGTCTTCATCTCGGGGGTGGCGAGGAAGAGGTTGACGCTCTGGCTTTGGTCGATCCACTTCTGGCGGCGGGCGGCGGCGTCGATGATGTATTCGTAGTCGATGCCGAAGACGGTCTTGTGCTTGTGCTTGAGGGCTTCCGGGATGTCGTCGATGGCGTCGAGCTCACCGTCGAAATACTTGAGCTGGTCGAGCATTTCCTGATTCCAGAGGTTGGCCTTCTTGAGGTCTTTGACGAGCTCGCTGTTGAGGACGATGAAGTCGCCGGAGAGGTTGGATTTGACGTAGAGGTTCTTGCTTCGGGGTCCCAAATAACAGACATTATCTTTATCTGTGGCATGGGGTCTAGGAAACTGGAGGGGTGGTGGTATCGGAGGATGGACCTTTGCTTTCCGGGTCGGTGGGCGGGAAGATACCTAGGCGGTATTTGGCGTGGATGCCGCGGTTGGCGGGCTCGTCTTCGTCGTGCTCGTTGTTGGCGGCGTTCTGACTGGCGAGGAGGGCCAAGTAGAGGTCGTTGGCCTGTTGGGTGGTGTCGTTGATTTCGTCCTGGCTTTCGGCTTTTTTGGGATGCCAAATCGCCAATCTGCTTCAGCCCAGGAAAAAAACTCTACATTAAAAGAAG
>JANMSI010000019.1:0-29807 GCA_031389115.1 Akkermansiaceae bacterium | reverse complement strand
CGTAAGCGTAAGTGTCGTCGGGATGCAGCTTGATGCGGAGGCCCGGCTGTAGAAACGAACGGGGAACCCAGGTGGGCGCAAGCCGAAGCAGTCCGCCGGTGTCTTCCAGGTGGTTGTCTATCAGTGCTTTGACATTCTTCGAGGCGGTCGTTAGGTCGGCGGTGGTGCGGGGCTGGATCATATAGGTTTTGAGTTTCGTGAATACGTGGTGAGCGGCGAGGACTATCGGTGAAATGGCCGGTTAGATGACAAATTTCCAATCCATCGGAATCTTGATTTTGATTCCTGATTCGCCAGTGATTGAAAGAAAATCTTCTCCATCCGGGACAATCTGGCAGACAGCCCCGAAGTCGTAAGGAACGAGAGCAACCGCCTGGATCGTGCGGAGCGAAACGGTTTCCCCCGGTGCGAAATGACGGGTGGTGGGGATTCCCCGCACGGCGAGAAGATCCTGGCGTGAAATGTCGATGCCGTGGCTGAAGTGCGAGCAGACCTCCTCGATCCCGATGCGTCCGAGATGGCGGCGATTCCACGGCGGAGCTGACCGGCCACCATTGGACATCCACAATAGCGTCGCCGGGAAATCCACAGGATTCTTGAGGGAAAACCACACGTAACCGTCGAGAACGACCGCTGACCACGCGAAAGGCTGCCCAAAAGTGGCCGGGACGTTGGCCATTAGCACGAGGTCGTCATAGCCAAGCCGCTGCGGCCAGCGCGTTAGATCGGTGACGCCACCGGCTGCCAATCGCACCTCGCGCAGGTCGGTGAAATCGGCTCCTTCTGCGAGTGACTGGGATTCGCCCTCCGCCGGATTTGAAAAAGGTCCGGGGAAAACCGATCCCCAATGGAACGGGCTGCAAGTGATCCGGCCGGCGGCCTCAGGCAACCCTGATAGATCGAGAATCGGATGGGTGCCATAACTGAAATCGCCACCGAGATTGGAAATGCGGTGCTCGGTGAAAATAGCGTGCTGCCCCTCGCGGACGGACAGGATTTTTTCAATTTCAGCACCCGAATCCGCGGTCGTCATCGTCAGACGCAGGGATTGTCTATCAGCTTCTAGCAGCGACCAGCTCGCATTCGCCGGGTCGCCGTGGGGAGGCCCGTCCGCTTGTCCGCCGAAGGGCAGGCAGAAGAAATCGCCGCGCAGGACAGATAGCAGCGGCGGGAGTTCCGGGAACTCCGCCGGCTCCCACGGAGCCAAGGCGTAGGGCGCAACGTCGCGTCCGGGCAGGTGGAAGATCACCGGCGCGACGTGGCCGCCACGGGCCGTGATGTGGAGATTAAGTTCCGGCGTGGCGAGGTGAAACGACGGTTCGCCGTGGACTGCGGGCATGGCGGACTCAGACATTGAGAATTCCGCGGGCGGCCAGGTTATTGAGTCGGCGGGCGACATCATCCAGCGCATCTGCCGTGACCTCGGGATAGGTGCGACCATCGCGGGTATCGATGCCGTGGCCCGGATCCAGCTTGCGGACCAATTCGAGCGCCGGGTCGGTGTGGTCGAAGACCTCGACAAAAACGTGCTGCAGCTCGCCCGTTTTCGCAGCGGCGGTTAGCAGCGCGCCGATCCAGCCGTCGTCAGTGGACAGGCAGCCGCGGGTGGTTTTCGCGGAGGCATGGAAGACGCCCAGCTCACCGGCTTCTCCGATCCGCGTGATGAGCGCTTCGTTTTCCGCGATCGACAGGCCGGAATCACCGCAATGCGCGGCATCCACGAGGAGCTTGAAAAATTTCCGGCCGAGCGCCTTGTTCGCCGCGCTGACGAAGGACCAGCCCCTATCAATGTTGGTGAACGTCTTGAACTCGCCGGGACGGAGAAACTCGATGTGCCAGTTTTCCACACAAGAACCTTCGATCCCCGCCTCCTGATAGACGCGGAGGTGGACTTTTACGTTCTGCTCGATCGCCGCTTGGAAATCGGCACCGAGCCGAGGCTCGTCCGCGCTCATCCACTCTTCGATCGAAGTGGAGGAAACGTGGCGGATGCCATGGGTGATGGCCGCCTTCAAACTCGTGACCAACTGGGCGACAACGGCTTCCTCATCCGCAGGATTCATCGGATTCGCGCCGCCGATCATGATGATGAAATGCACTTCGAGCTCCATCGCCTTGAGGCCGTCGATCATCTCAGTAACTTCCGCAGCATCGGCGGAAGCGAAAAAGGGAATCTGCACGATGGACATTTTTACCGGCGAAATTTCGCAGAGCTTTTTCATCTCCGACAGGACGCGCAAAGCTCCATCGGCATCTCGGGGGAATTTGCCGTTCTCGTCCGGCACGATGCCACCGACAAATTTGAAATGCGTCGTGACGACGCCGAGTTGGACCTTGGGCTTGAGCACGATTTGCGCGGACATGCGCCCAGTAAAATGATGAACCTCCACGGGGGGAAGTTCGAATTTTCCCAGATCAGGGCACGAAAAAGGGGCGGTCCGGAGACCGCCCCTCATGGATCGGGATTTTTCTAAGTGCAGGGGATATTCCACACGCGGGGAAGCGCTTCGGAATAGCCATTGCTCAGGGCGGGCCGGGTTTTTTTCATGGAACTGACGGTGAGGAAAGCTGCCCATTCCTCCTCGTAACTGCTGAACCAGGTCAAGCGTGTCGCGGGGGGGCTAACGAATGAGACCTGGGAGATATTTTTCGCACTTTTAGCAGGCAATCCCGCGGGGGAGCGGCTGCCTGCGAGTTGATCAGGGTTAGCGTTCATTGCGTTTTGGGACTAAATTTTTTAATATTCGATCAGTGAAACCCATAGGCGAGGGAACTTTCGATTGCCAGCGATTTCCTGCAAATTTTTCAGCTTGCTGCCTCGGGGAAGACCAGAAAGGGATCTCCAGATGGACCGAATCACGCCGCAGTTTTTCGAGCGCAACCCGGTGGACTGTGCGCGGGAATTGATCGGCGCGCATTTCCTATGGAATGGCTGCGCCGGGCGAGTCGTGGAAACCGAGGCCTACCTCTCGGTCGATGACCCGGCGTGCCACACTTGGACCCGTCCGGCGGCGCGGGTTTTCGTGGAGAATCACAGGGCCGGGGATGCCTATGTGTATCTCAATTACGGCATGCACTGGATGTTCAACGTGCTGGTAAAAAGTCCCGCGGTGTCGGGCTTCGTGCTGTTTCGCGCACTCGAACCGGTAAGGGGAATCGAGGAAATGCGCCTGCGAAGGGCAGGGGTGGCGGACCGCTTGCTGGCCGCCGGGCCGGGCAGGCTCACCCGCGCGTTTGGGATCGATGGATCGGCGCACGGGGCGAGATTTTTGGAGGGCGCGAACAGCGGAATCACGCTCGGCGAGGCGAAAACGGTGTGTGCGGGCGCGCGGATCGGAATTTCCAAAGCCATGGAGCTGCCATGGCGGTTTGGGGAGGCGGGTTCGTTGTCGTTGAGCCGGAAGTTCACTACACTTTGAACAAACCACCCCGTTTTCCTCCGAGCACGGCGGCGCCCATGATCGCGACCGAGAGAAATACCATCGCCCAGACTCCGAGGGCGGCGGCGAGTTCGGTGCCATTGCCCAGCGTGCTGAGGAGCGTGTAAATCGCCTTGGTGATGGGGTAATGCTGAGCCTGTTGAGCGAGGATCAAACTATCGCTAACTTCTAACATCGCGAAGGCGAACGCGAGGATCGACCCTGCCGCGAGGTTCGCGCCGATGAGCGGAATGGACACCCGGCGAAGTGTGCGCAGCGGCGTGGCGCCAAGAGATTTCGCGGCTTCCTCCAGTGCGGGATTGCTTTGCTGAAGTCCCGCCACCGCCGACCTAACAATGTAGGGAAGTCTGCGGAACGCGTAGGCGACGACGATCAGAAGGAAGGGATTTCCACCCGCGCCGACGAGGAAATGAAACGCCTTGCCCTCCTGCGAAAGCGCCAGATAGCCGAAGGCCATCACCAACCCCGGCACGGCCAGCGGGAGCATCACCACGGCATCTAACACTGCGCGAAATTTCAGATCGGACCGCACGACCACCCACGCGACGGACAGCCCGATCGCCAGGGCGAGCAAGGTGGCGCAGCCGGCGTAGAGCAGGCTGTTCTGGATCGAGGGGACGACGAGTCCGTTGCCGAGCGCCTCGACGTAATGACGCATGGTTAGTTCGTCGGGAATGACCGTGCCATACCAACGGCCGGCGACGGAAAGCAGCAGCACGCCCAAGTGGGGAATGGTCGCGATTAAGAATACACTGAGGAAGAGCAGGGAACAGCCGGCCGATTTCCATCCTCCGATCCGCAGCGCTGTCGAACGGCCTTGCGGTCGCGGCGCGGTGCCTAACGGCGAGCGCCCCATGACCAGCTTCGACAACGCGAACACCACGGCGGCGACCACCAGCAGCACGGCGGTTAGAGCGTAGGGAATCGGGTTCTTGTCCAAGCCCTTGAGGCCGTCGAAAATCTGCACGGGCGCCACGCGGGCGTAGTCGAAAACCAGCGGCACCCCGAGTTCGGTGAAGGCCCAGATGAAAACGATCGATGCCCCGGCAAACACGCCGGGCATCGCGAGGGGGAGGGTGATTCGGAAGAAGCGCTTCCACGGCGGGCAGCCGAGATTTTCGGCGGCTTGTTCCATTGCCGGATCGAGGTTCGCGAGCGCGGCGGCGATGTTCATGTAGAGAATCGGGTAGAGATGCAGCGCGTTCATCAGCACGATCCCGGCGAAGCGACCGTGGGCCAGCCAATCGTAGGGCAGATCGGCATCCATCAGCCCGGACTTGATGAGCAGCGCGTTTAACGCGCCATTCACTCCTAACATTTGCTTCACCCCGACCGCGCCGACGAAGGGTGGCAGGATCATCGGTGCCAGCACGAGCACACCCAGCACCGGTTTCCCGAAAAAGTCATAGCGGTGGCCGATCAGCGCCAGCGGAAACGCGATTGCCAGTGTTGCCACGGTGCTCGCGATCCCGAGCTGGAACGCGTTCCAAAGTCCCTCGCGGTAGATCGGATTGCGGAAAATCGAGGCGAAGAAATCCAGCGTGAAATAGTGCGAACCATCCGCCCGCGTGCCTTCGAACGCTTGCTTCACCACCATCCCGGCCGGATAGATGAAAAAGACGGCGAACAAGACGCTGACGACGATCGAGATGATGAGGGCGTGGCCGCGTTTCATGACAGTTTGATCCAGCTCGTCAGGAAAATGGAAATGACAAACCTCACGCGCAGCCAAACTGTAAAAGTCGACCCGCTTCGTGAAGGACAAAGTCCGATTGCCCGGCTCTATTGGGTGGGTCCCGCATGGTCGAAATCGTTCGGGTTCACCGGCAGTTTGCAGCCCTGAAGGGGCGCGACATCGTGGGCACCGGTGCCGTGCCGCCCCTTCAGGACTGGAAACGTTTTTCCGTCGTTAGACCCAGGGCGTTCGTCTGTCGGCCCGCTGGGGCATGGAAGCGCTCGGTGATGCCTCTTCATTTGTGAAAATCCGGGAAACCACATTCCATTTTCCTGCCCGGCCATTTCACAAATCCTCATGCGCGACAGCCGAGACGGCCGCCCTACAGCCGCGTTTATAGTTGCGGTCGGGTTAGTAGGATCAGGTGATTGTTGAAGGGCGTGTTGCCCCAGAGCGGCGAGATTTCCACTATCCCGAAGGGTGAGAGGTGTTGCAGAAAATCGTCCGCCGTCGGGTAATGAACGGGTCCGGCCTTCATCCAGAACGTCGCCTTGGCGAGCAGATCCCCGAGCACGGTAACTTTGAACCGCCAGCTCTGATCGTGCAGCCCGGAACGAATGATGAGCTTGCCGCCGGGAGCGACGCGGGACGCTGCGAGCTTCAAAAGGGTGCCCTGCTCGACCGGGGTGAAGAACTGCAGGATATCTAGGATACTCACATTTCCCAGATGCTCGGGCAGGCCAGTGCGGACATCATGGTGCGAAAAATGCAGGAGTCGGGATTCACAGAGGGCGCTGCCGCGGACCGCTGTTTTGATTTTCCGCTCGTCATAGTCCAGTCCGCGGATCGGCACTTGGATCGCTTCATTTCTCAGATAGAACGCCAGCAAGCCAAGGCCGCAGCCGATGTCTAGCAGCGGCAGCTCCGATCCGCGAAGCTGCTCGGCCAGCGTGGCATACATGGGATCCGTGCGCAGCTTGGCGGCGACGTAATGGCGATCCCACGTTCCGGGGAACAGGGCCGCGATGTTTTTAATGGAGGCTGCGGTCATGGCGAGGGCGGGCTGAGGTGATCGAGCGGATTCGAGCCGCGGGTGACGAGCACGGGGAGGCGGGCGAGAAAGCCGAAAAACAGGCGGATGTGCATCCACGACAGCAGCGTGTTGTCCCGCAGATAGCGGAACTGGGAAATCCCGCCCTCCTCCTTGCTGGGATAGCGGACCGGCGTCGGCAGATTGACGATCGGCACCCCGCGCCAGGCGAGGCGGACGGCGACCTCGGGATCGAAATCAAAGCGCCGTGCGTAACGCGTCGTTTCCAGCACATCAAGCAGCGCGCGCGCGGGATACAGCCGCATCCCAAACAGCGAGTCGTCGATGCCCCAGCCGAGGGTCTCCAGATTGGCCCAGAAATTGGAAATTTTCCGTCCGTTGACCCGCAGTGCCGGAGCGGATGCATCGAATACCGGTCTGCCGAAAATGGCCGCTTCCGGGTGGCTCTCGCAGATCGCAAAAAATTTACTAACACTATCAGCCGGATGCTGGCCATCCGCATCCATGCTTAGGACGTGAGTGAACCCGGCTTCGATCGCTTCCCGCACGCCGTGGAGAATTGCCGAGCCTTTTCCGGAATTCACCGCGAGATGGATGATCTTGAACTGCGGATGCGCGGCGGTTGATAGATGGCTGAGGGAATCCGGCGAGCCGTCGGCCGAGCCATCGATAATGACCCACACCGGATTTTTCAGGGCGAGGGCGGAGGTGACCGTTTTCAGTAGGATCGGCCCCGTATTGTAGCTGGGAATTAGGATAAGCGGTCGCACCTCGGCCATGTGCGGACAGCTTTAGGCGGCAAACCGGACCGGGGCAAGCGCCGGCGGACGCTTAATCCGCGACGGTGTCGATCTGGCGGCGGAGTGGGTCCGGCTTCGAAAGTTCCTGTTCGTAAACCCTGTTCAGCCGCGCGCTGAACGCCTGCGACGACTCGCCCGGCTGTGGAAACAACGGCTCGCCGAGATCAAACCGGATGCTGATGGGAAACACCGGACGCCGCCAGAGCGGCCAGCCTTTTTGAAGGAAGCGGGTGTTGCTGCGGATGAAAATCGGATAGACCGGCACTTGCGCCTTGATGGCGATGATTGCGCAGCCCCCCTTGACCGGATTGATCCAGCGGGCGTCGGGACGGGTCCGCGTGCCCTCGGGAAAAAGGAGAAGCTGGCAACCGTTGGTGAGCGAGCGTGAGGCATCGCGGATCATGCGGGTCATCCCGTCGTTCGCGATGTATCCGGCCAGCCTCGCGCCGCCGCCGAGCAGGGGATTCATGAGAATTTGTTTTTTCATCACGCACACCGCGGAAGGAAGCCGCGCGATGATGAACACCACGTCCCACAGCGAAGTGTGATTGGGCGCGGCGATGAACGGATGCTTGATGCTCCCGAGCGAGTCCAACGCGGTAAGATCCGCCCGCACCAGATCGGACAGCCGCAAATAGACGACAAACTTCCGGAACAACTGATGGAGCAGCGCCCGGCCTAACCGTTCACCGGATTTCTTGGGTAAAAACAAATGCAACGGACCGCCGATCAATGTCAGCAAACCGCCGAACACGCCCCAGTAGAGCAGCCCCAGGGCCATCATCACATAGTCCCAGGGCGCACGCAGCCACCAGCGGAGGGTCGTCGGTTCCGATGGCTGAATCGTGAAGGCGGCGGGATCGCTCGAAGACACTGACGGCAAGGCTAAGGGTGAAATTTTGGACGGTCGAATTCAAATTTCCACGGCTATCGGCTTGTCAGGACCGCCATCATCCATGAGATGCTTTTTTGCAGATGAGTTTTGAAAATCAAGCGCCTCTGCAAGCGCTCCCGCACGGGCCGTCGTTCCGGTTTGTGGACGAACTGACATCGCTCGATCCCGGCCGAGAGGCGACCGCCATCTATCAGGTCTGCGGCGACGAGGCGTTCCTTGCAGGGCACTTCCCCGGCCAGCCGATGATGCCGGGCGTCATTCTCGTAGAGGCGATGGCTCAGCTTGGCGGAGTGGTGGCGCAGACGGATGCGGAACATCCCGCGATGGCGGACCTGCGGCTAACAGGCATTCGCGCGGCGAAAATTCTCGGTGCCGCCGTGCCCGGAGATCGGTTGGAAATCCGGGCCAAGGTCGAGGGCCGATTGGGCGGATTGGTGCAGATCGAGGGCGAGGTGCGGGAAGGGGGGAGGGTGCTCGCCTCGGCGAAAATTACTTTGAGCGGAACACTCGCCGGCTGAAGTCAGCGGTCCGTTAGGGTTCTTCGGCTTCGGGCGGCGGTGCTTGGCGCATTTGCATTCGAAGTCCGCCGCCTTTGAAATTGTCATCGATGTTAAGACTTTCCACCCGCTGGCGAATGTCTTCGGGGGCGGCGGACTTGTCCTGAGCGGTGTCCCAAGGGCCACTCCAGGTCACCTTGCCCTGTTGATCACGAATGGTGACTTCCTTGGCTCCATCCTTGGATTTCACTTCCACACTGCCTTGATCGTCCGCCTGCCTAATGATGGCCGAGCCTTGGATGCGAAGCTTGCCCGCGCCTTCGTTGTTAGGTTCGGCGCCTCCGCGCAGGCGGTTCTGCAGGTCGCGCATCGCCTCCTCCATTTTGGGTGGAAGCTGGGCCTCGTCGTTATCGAGATCGAATCCGCCGATGTTGCCTTGGATCGCGTCCCGGATTCGGTCGGCGAGTTCCCTGGGCATCCCTTCAAGGTCATGGCGATCAAGAATGCGCGGTTCGTTGTCCACCATTTCCGCGGGTCTGGTTCCAAGAGTTACCTCGAGCGAGGCCGGCTTGCCTTTGTGGATGACTTCCAGAGTGACCTTTTCCCCCGGTTGGTGGGCGGCGATTTGGTTGGAAATTTCCAACGGCGTTCCGACCGGCTGACCGGCGACCTTGGTGATCACATCGTTGACCGCGATGCCTGAAGCGGACGCCGGACCATCCGGCACGAGCGAGCGCACCACGATTCCTTCTCCGGGTTTCAAATCGAGATGATCGGCTAACATTTTTGGAACCTCGCCAGAGACCACGCCGAGAAATGCGGCCCGCTCCTGAGCCTTTGCGGCTGGAGGGGGAAGCTTGATTTCAGGCAGGCCGAGTTCCCTCCGTCCGACCGGCGGCGGAGGCGAATCATCCTCCGGCGCTTCCAAAGCGAATGCAGGAAAGATCAAAGCGGCGGAGAGACCTGCCGTGATGAATAGTGATGGTTTCGTGTTCATGGCTTGCCAGCTGGGAGCGCGGTCGCTCAGTGGATTTGTTTGATAAATCCGGCTCAATTGGCTTTCGCCGGAACCATCATGTATTCGACGCGCGGGCGCTCGACCTGATAGGTCCTGCCGTGCTTGTCCTTGAGGGTGATCTTGTCCTGATAGACGACGCGGACCACGCTGTGGGGCTGGTTGGATTTCCATACCACGCCCTCGTCATGCACTTCACTAACACCCCGGTTGAAAGCGGCGGGAACGAAGTTTTCGGTGGCAGCCGGGTTGACCGGCGAAGGAACCGAAGCGCTTTGCCGAACGACCGACTGCGGCGGGTTGCCGGCGGGCATGAGAAACGCGGTGGCCGCGCCGATCAATGCGACCGCTGCGGCCGCCGCCCACATTGGCTGCTTCCTGCGGGTATGGACTGCGGGACCGACGTCCGGAAATTTTACGATCTTGTCGTTCCCCGACAATGGGACGTCGCGGACCAGGATTTCGATTTCCGCTAGAAATTCGGCGGATAGTTTTGCGGGAGTCGTCTCCCGCAGGAGCGCCTCGAACCTGATCTCTTCGTGGGTAAGTTCCAACAGCGTCCCATCGACTGCGGCCTCAAGGCGCAAGAGCAGCGCTTCATCGAGCGATGCGGCGTGGAGTTCGCGAAGTTCCGCTTCGAGGGCTGATGGATCGTGGGTCATGGCGGGGCGGTTAGATGGAGAGGTCCCCCCGGCGGCGGGCGTTGCCGAGATTTTTTTTGAGGGCCTCAAGACCATAGCGATACCGTGACGCCGCTGTGTTTTGCGAAATGCCGAGAATTTCGCCGATCTCGGCGAAAGTGCGGTCGCCCCAGATTTTCATGACGATGACCTCGGAGAATTTTTCCGGCAGCGACTTCAGGCTGGTCTCGAGCTGGACACGGGTTTCGTCATCGGAGGACTCGCTGTCAAACCACGGCAGCAGCGGGTCATACTGGCCGGTCTCGGCGTCGGCGGTCACGCTGTCCTCGCGCCGTTTGCGGCGGTCGTCGCGGCGGCTCAGGTCGATCGCCAAGCGCCGGATCGCGGTGTAAAGGTAGGGTGGCCACGCTTCCTGCCCGCCGACGAATTCGCCGGTGCGGACTTTTTCAACCAGCTTCACCAAGGCATCCTGAAAAATGTCCTTCGCGTCCTCGTGGGAGCGCGTTTGCTGGCGCGCGAAAAGCAATAGCTTGGGACCGAATTCTTCCAGCCACTCACGCCATGCGGAAGCGGCGGGCGGGGCTTCGGAGGCCGCGGTTAGAGAATGCATGGGTGTGTCGTCATCCATAGAGCGGAGTAAGTTCCGGGGTTTGTCTCCCATGGGGAAACGTTCGTTCAGGGTTTCCAGCCGGCAAGCTTGCAAACGCGCTTGAAGTGGAGGGCTTCCACCGGGCTGATGGAGAGCCGCGAGCCGCGCTGGCAGACGACCATTTCTGAGAGGACGCTGTCCGCCTTCAGGGTTTCCAGAGTGAGCATTTCCTTAAATTTTCCCACGTATTCGAAATCGGTTAGCCACCAGCGGGGATTTTCCGGCTTGGACTTGGGATCGTAATAATCGCTCTTCCTGTCGAACTGCGTGGGGTCGGGATACGGCTCGCCGACGACGCGGGCGATGCCGGTCACGCCCGGCGGCTTGGCATTTGAGTGGTAAAACAAAGCGAGGTCGCCGGCCTTCATTTCCTTCCACATGTAGTTGCGCGCCTGGTAATTCCTAACACCGCTCCATGGCTCGCGCTTGGCCTTGGCGAGGTGTTCGATGCCGAAAACGTCCGGTTCGGATTTGATTAACCAGTGGCGCATGGCGATTAGGCGATGGCTTGAATGAGTTCCGCCCTTGCGGCGGGCAGCGCCAAATGCTCGGGACCGATTTCGAGGCCGCGGGCGGCGCGGACATCGGCTTCGATGGCTTCGAGGACATCCAGTTCGGGACGGAAGTTCGCCGCGTGGTAAGAGCTGCGGACCAGCGGGCCGCTGGCGACGTGATGGAACCCCTTGGCCAGCGCGATGGCCTTGTAATCATCGAAGGCGGCGGGCGTGATGTATTCGACGACCGGCAAATGTTTCTGCGTCGGGCGCAAATACTGGCCCATGGTGAGCACGGTCACGTCGTGTTCCAGCAGGTCGTCCATCGCGCGGAGGATTTCCTCATGGCGCTCGCCGAGGCCTAACATGATCCCGCTTTTGGTGGCGACCTTGCCGCTGACCATCGCTTTGGCCTTTTTCAGAACGATGAGACTTCGCTGATACTGTGCCCTCGAGCGGACCAGCGGGGTGAGTCGTTCGACTGTTTCCAAGTTGTGATTGAATATGTGCGGGCGGGCTTCCATCACCATGGCAAGCGCCCAGTCGCGGTCGTTAAAATCCGGCACGAGCACTTCAATAATGATCTCCGGGTTCGCCTGTCTAACGGCCTCGATGGTGTGCTTGAAATGTTCAGCACCACCGTCCCGCAGGTCATCGCGGGCGACGGCGGTGATGACGACGTGACGCAGGTTCATCCGCCGGGTGGCCTCGGCGACGCGTTGAGGTTCGTCCGATTCCAACGCATCGGGCCGCGCGGTTTTCACGGCGCAGAAGCCGCAGGCGCGGGTGCATTTGTCGCCGGCGATCATGAAGGTCGCAGTGCCTTGGCCCCAGCATTCCCAACGGTTCGGGCATTGCGCTTCCTCGCAAACCGTCACCAGCTTCAAATCCGTGATCAGTGATTTGGTGGACCAGAACGCCGGGTTGTTTGGCAGGCGGACCTTGATCCAGTCGGGCTTTTTTTCCCGATGCAACGTGGGATCCATCTTCATTTTCGGCCCGCAGCTACTCATGTCGGCGGGAAGCTAGTTCGGTGGTTGGCAGCGGGGAAGCGGAAAGTGTCCCGGCTGTCTCAGCCGGGAGCGGGGAGATCCGGCTGAGACAGCCGGGACACTTTCCAGCTTTGCGCTTGGCGGGCGCGGGGGCGCGGGCACACTCGCGCCAGTGAATTCAGCGCCACTTGGAATTTTCGACTCGGGTGTCGGGGGATTGACCGTCGTGCGGGCCGTGCAGGAGCTTTTACCGGCGGAAAACATTCTCTATCTCGGTGACACTGCCCGCCTGCCATATGGCTCGAAAAGCCCGGAAACGATCCGCCAGTTCGCCGATGAAGACGTGCGTTTTTTGATCGCGAGGGGAGTGAAAGCCATCGTGGTGGCGTGCAATACCGCGACCGCCCACGCCCTCCCGAGTTTGCATCAAAAATACCGCATCCCGATCCTCGGCGTGATCGAACCTGGCGTGGAAGCCGCGCTTTCCTGCCCGGACACCGCGCGCATTGGCATCATCGCGACCCGCGGAACCATCAGTTCCCACGCCTATCAGCACGCCCTGGCCCTGCGGAAAACCGGTCTCCTGATTCACGGCCAGGCGACGCCGTTGCTGGTGCCGTTGATCGAGGAAAATTGGATCGATCATCCCGCGACCCGCGATGTTTTGAAGACCTATCTCGATCCGCTGATGGAGAAGGGGATCGATACCCTCATGCTCGCCTGCACGCACTACCCGCTGCTGATTCCTGTTTTGAAAGAGCTTCTCCCCGCCGAAGTGCGCCTGGTGGACTCCGCGACAACCTGCGCCGAACATTTGAAAAAAGAACTCACGCGACTCGATCTTCTCGAAGGATCCAGTGCTGCAGGCAGCTTGGAAATCCACCTGACCGATCTCTCCGAGGAGTTTGAAGTCCTCGCCCGCCAGTTTCTCACCAAATCCCCCGGTCGCATCCAGCGCGCAGTGCTCGGCGGATAGCGGTGATCGGGTTTAATCTTGATTCGTCGTCGATCCCCGGAACACTTTTGCCGTTTCCCAGCCTTTGAATCACCCCATGAAATTATTTGGCACCGACGGCATCCGCGGCAGAGCGAACGAGTTCCCGATCACCCCCGAAGTCGCCCTCCGCGCCGGCAAGGCGGTGGCCCAGGTCCTGCGCTCGTCCGGCCACAACCGCAACCGCGTGGTAATCGGCAAGGACACCCGCATTTCCGGCTACATGCTCGAAACCGCCCTCACCGCCGGCCTAGTCTCGATGGGCATGGACGTCCTCCTCCCCGGCCCGCTGCCGACGCCCGCGATCGCGCACCTCACCAAATCGATGGGTGCCGCCGCCGGCATCATGCTCACCGCGTCCCACAATCCCTACGAGGACAACGGCCTGAAAATCTTCGGCCCCGACGGTTATAAGCTCTCCGACGCGCTCGAGGAAATCATCGAGCGCCACATCCTCGGCGACGAACCCGAGCCACGCCCGATGTCGCCCGAAAAAATCGGCAAGGCCTATCGCATCGACGACGCCCGCGGCCGCTACATCGAGTTCGCCAAGCACACCGCCGACAACGTTTCCCTGCACGGCCTGAAAATCGTCGTCGATTGCGGTCACGGCGCGGCCTACTTCATCGCCCCGCTCATCTTCAAGGAACTCGGCGCGGAAGTCATTAAGCACGGCTGCGAGCCCGACGGCATCAATATCAACGCCGGCTGCGGCGCCCTACACCCCGAAGCCGCCGGCGAACTCGTCCGCCGCCACAGCGCCGACCTCGGCATCTCCTTCGATGGCGACGCCGACCGCGTCATCTTCACCGACGCCACCGGCACCCCGGTTTCCGGCGACCGCGTCCTCGCCCTTTCCGCCCTCTCCCTCCACGAGCAGGGAAAACTCCGCGGCAACCGCATGGCCTGCACCGTCATGAGCAACCTCGGCCTGCACGAAGCCATGCGAAAGGCCGGCATCGAAGTCCTCATCACCGCCGTCGGCGACCGCAACGTCATCGAAGCGCTCCGCGAAAAGGGCGGCTCCTTCGGCGGCGAAAACTCCGGCCACCTCATCTTCGCCGACCACGCCACCACCGGCGACGGCATCCTCAGCGCGCTTCAAGTGCTGCGCGTCATGCAGGAAAAGAAAGCCACCCTCGCCGAACTCGCCGCCTGCATGCGCGAGTTCCCGCAGGAACTGGTCAACCTCAAGGTCGCCTCCAAGCCGCCGCTCGCCGAACTCGCCGGCCTCCAAAAACTCATGAAGGAAGCAGACGCTGCCTTCGGCGACGCCGGCCGCCAGCTCATCCGCTACTCCGGCACCGAGAACAAGATCCGCATCCTCGTCGAACACCGCGACGCGGAAATGGTGGTCGAGTGGATCGGCAAATTCACCCAAGCGGTGAAGAAGGACATCGGGGTGCCGGTGTGATACCTACGTGGAGGATATGAAACTATGAAAACAAAATGGACGGCAATCGTATTAGCGACGGTCTTGGTAGGCTGTTCAAATCCTGGGATTGTTCAAACCGGACCGAACGCCTACTTAATCGCGAGAAACAGTGCTGCGGGAGCATTTGCTAATACTGCCAAGTTAAAGGCTGAGGTGATCCGCGAGGCTAATGACTATGCTGCCAAACAAGGGAAAGTAGCCGAAGGAATCTCCCTCAAAGAAGTAAGGCCAATTGTCGGAGGTTTTCCGTCCTGCGAATATCAGTTCAAGCTCGTCGGAGCGGGGTCAAGCAGCGAAAACAAACCTATCCAAACGAAGAACATCTATCTGGAAACAGGTGAATGAGGGGGTGTGATCACCATCCCGCAGCTGGTTAAGGGGCTGTCGGCTTCCGCCTTGCCGGTGCTATTCACTCCCTTTAACGTAAAGACATGAAACAGAGCGAACTCATCGGACGCATTACCTGCGACCCCGACATCTTCGGCGGCAAACCGATCATCCGGGGACGCCGTCTCGCGGTGGAACATGTGCTCGACATGCTCGCAGCCGGGGATGATGCGGCGACCATCCTGAGCGGTTATCCATGGATGGAACCGACGGACATTCAGGCCTGCCTAGTTTATGCCTCTCTCCTTGCCCGGAACGAGCGGATCGAACTTTTTCCCACGGCCCTCGCGTCCTGATGGCATCCATTTTGCTCGATTCCTGCGTCTGGGGCGGTGCCTTGCCTGCCCTTTCCTCTCTCGGCCACGATGTGGTTTGGTCGGGTTCATGGGCGAAGGATCCGGGCGACGCTGTCATCTTGGCAACAGCGCATTCCGAACAGCGCATCCTCGTCACCTTGGACAAGGATTTCGGAGAGCTTGTCATCCTGAAAGGTCAATCTCACTCCGGTATCGTCCGGTTGAGCGGTTTCAAGGCCGGGCAAATGGCGGATGCGATTCATCATATCGTCTTCACCTACGGACAGGAACTCGTGACCGGAGCGATCATCACCGCGAACCCCGAACGCATTCGCATACGTGCCAAATAGAATCCTTTCTGTTTCCATGCCCCTCTTCCCCACCCGCGCCATCGAGGACTTTCCCATCGGAAACATCCTGCTCCGCGACCACCATGCCGCCACCGCGATTGTCGGGCTTCGCGCGCATCCGCACGCTTGGCTGACGCCAGAGGACCTGGCTCTCATTTCACCGGCCACACCGACGCTGCTGGATGAACAACGTACCCCACTGGCTTGGCTCGGAGAATTGCCGGAAATGGCCAACGCCATCGTGGCTAACAGCTCATTCATCATCGTCCATCCGTGGGATTTGCTGAGAGCCAACGAGCTTTACGTCGCCTCGCTTACCGGCGCCTCCATCCACGGCGAGATCCATCCGAACGCGGTGATCGACGGCACGTTGCATCTGGGACCCGGGACGCGGATCCTGCCCGGGGTGTTCATTGAGGGCAACGTGATCATCAGCGAAAACTGCAAGATCGGCCCGAATTGTTACATCCGCGGCAACACCAGCATCGGCGACCACTGCCACATCGGCCAGTCCGTCGAGATCAAGAACTGCCTGATCCTGTCCCACACCAACGTCGGCCACCTCTCCTACATCGGCGACTCCGTGTTAGGCGAGCACGTCAACCTCGGTGCCGGCACCACCACCTCCAATCTCCGCCACGATGGAAAAAACCACCGCTCCATGGTCAACGGCATGCTCATCGACACCGGCCGCCGCAAGTTCGGCGCCATCATCGGCGACGGCGTCCACACCGGCATCAATACTTCCATTTACCCCGGCCGCAAGTTATGGCCTAACACCATCACGCGCCCTGGAGAAATCGTCCAGCACGACGTCATGGTCGCATCCCGATGAATTCAATTTCCATCAAGGCAGCGGGCAGAATGCCCGCGCCACAGTGGCCCGGGCATCCTGCCCGGAGCCATCCCAGTCTCTGCGTCCATCCGCGTTCATCTGCGGTTAAAAAATCTTCCACTCCAAATCTCTAAACACACCATGTGCGGAATCGTCGGATACATCGGAAAAGCGGACGCCGCCACCGTCCTCATCAACGGCCTGCGCCGCCTCGAATATCGCGGCTATGACTCAGCCGGCGTCGCCATCCTCGACGACGACCGCGTGCTCGTTTCCAAGTCCCCGGGAAAAGTCGCGAAGCTCAGCGACAAGGCGCACGCCGATTGGGACGCCGCGCTCTTTCACCGCGCCTCCACCGGCATCGCCCACACCCGCTGGGCCACCCACGGACCACCGACCGAGGTCAACGCACACCCGCACCTCGACCAGACTGGCGACATCGCGCTGGTTCACAACGGCATCATCGAAAACTACCGCGCCATCCGCGCACGGTTAGAGGGAAAGGGCCACCACTTCTACTCCGAGACCGACACGGAAGTCCTCGCCCACCTCATCGGCGACTGTGACAAGGGCGATCTCTTCCAAGCCATTTGCGACGCGCTCCATCAGGTCAACGGCACTTTCGGCATCGCCGTTCTATCATCACGCGAGCCGGATAAAATCATCACCGCCCGCCGCGGCAGCCCGATCGTTATCGGCGTCGGCGACGGCGAAACCATCATCGCCTCCGACGCTTCCGCCATCGTCGCCCACACCCAGCGCGTGATCTATCTGGACGACAACGACATCGCCATCGTCACCGCCGATTCCGTCGATATCCGCGACCTTCACAACGTCCCCGTCACCCGTGAAATTGCCGAGCTTGGTCTCGACGCCGCTGCCGCCGAGAAGGGCGGTTACGAACATTTCATGCTCAAGGAAATCTACGAGCAGCCCGATTCGTTAGGCAACGCCATCCGTGGTCGCCTCGATTTCGATCTGGGCTCGTCCGTTCTGGCAGGCATGGGCACCTCGCCGCGCGAGCTCGCGGAACTCTCCCGCGTCGTCCTCATCGGTTGCGGCACCTCGCTTCACGCCGGACTCGTCGGCGAATACGCCTTCGAAGATCTGGCGGACATCCATGCCGAAGTCCAGCAGGCCGCCGAATTCCGCTATCGCAATCCCATTCTGGGCAGCCGCGATCTCGTCGTCGCCATTTCCCAATCCGGCGAAACCGCGGACACGTTAGCAGCCGTTAGGGAGGCCAATCAAAAAGGCGCGTTCGTCATGAGCCTCTGCAACGTCGTCGGCTCCACCATCGCGCGGGAAACGGGGAGGGGAGTCTATCTGCACGCCGGTCCGGAGATCTCCGTGGCCTCCACCAAGGCCTTCACCTGCCAGGTCGCCGTGCTGCTAATGATGGCCCTCAAGCTCGGCCGCGGCCGCCGCTTTTCGCGCGAGGACGGCATCAATCTCGCCCGGGAAATCGAATCCATTCCCGCGCTTGTCAGCAAGGTCATCACCCAGAATGACAAAATCGCCAAAATCGCCGCCGACTACGCGCAGAACGAACACGCCTTCTTCATCGGCCGCGGCCCGATGTATCCCGTCGCCCTCGAAGGCGCGCTCAAGCTCAAGGAAATTTCCTACATCCACGCGGAGGGTTATCACGCCGCCGAGCTCAAGCATGGTCCGATCGCCCTGTTAGTCAAAGGCACCCCGGTCATCGCCCTCGCCGTTGACATCCCCGGCAAGGACAAGACCCTCGGCAATGTCGAGGAGTGCCGTGCCCGCGGAGCCCGCATCCTCGGCATCGTCACCGAGGGCGATCACGAGACCGCCGAGTGCATGGATGATTTCATCGCCATCCCGCGCTGCCATCCGTTAGTCGCCACCATCCCCGGCGTCGTCGCCCTGCAACTCTTTGCCTACCACGTCGCGCGCCTCCGCAACTGCGAAATCGACCAGCCCCGGAATCTCGCGAAAAGCGTTACCGTCGAGTGATCCAGGCATCAGACGGTGATCAGGAAATGTCCGCCCGGCGTAGATCCGTTATTCTGATTTCGCGGACCGCATGATCCACCCAGAATGTTAGGGCGAAATGGCCCACCACTTTGATCTCAATCTCACGGCCGGAATCGTCTTTCTCAATGTAATCTCCGTTCTGAAACGGATCGGATGCAAGGCTGTCGATCTATCCGGCAATCCGATTTCTGTTTGCTCCTTTGGTTCCACGCAAGGCATTCGTAGCTTCTTTGCGAAGGTAAACCGCGTAAGGCTTCACTTATCCATACCCGGATTTTCAATCCCCAACTTCACTTTCACCGACGACCACGACTGCCAGTTCTCAGCGGTCCGATCATCCAGACGAGCATGAACCTGGGAAGTCGTCCCAGCCCTGTGCAGCCTCAAGGCCGTCAAATAGGCTGCCAGCCGGTCCTGCATTTCCTCCGGCAAACAAGCGATTTCACGCTGTAGGGATGCAAGGTCCATGTGGCGAATTTAGCAGTCGCCATGCTTGCGACAATCCTTGATTTTCTAAGCCTGGCCTGCGATTCCGGCCATGATTCCTAATGGCATCAGCCTATTTCCGGCACGGGAAATATTTCCCTTGCCACGGGACACCCCGGAATCCCATCGTCCGCCCGCGTCCGAAAGGAGCGCAAATCCGGCGTAGCTCAGCGGCAGAGCGGGTGACTGTTAATCACTAGGTCCTAGGTTCGATCCCTAGCGCCGGAGCCATTTTGAATTCTTGCACAAATAGGAACCCCCCGTCCTCATGAGTCCCCTTATTACCCTGATCGTTGTTGGCCTGATTTATCTTTCCCTGCTCACCTACTTCAGCTTCCGACCGGATTGAACCGGGATCAGTCACAATCCTGCCATGATCTATCTCATCAAAACCGGTATCGTGGTCTTCCTGCTGGGTTGGTCGGTGCTGGGAATCTGGCTGGTGGTGAAATATGGCCTGCTGTTCGGCCCGAACCGGGACAACCCGTCCGAATCCGTGGGCGCGCGTTCCTTCGGCGTCACTCATATCGGCTTGGTCTGGGCAGGTGCATTTGCCCTGGCGACCTATTTCCTTTTCCGGTGATTCACCCGGCGTCTAACAAGCCCTTGAGACCGCCGAAGAAATTCTCTAGCTCGTCCGTGCTGGGGGCGGCTCCGAGGATTTCATCGTAAGTGGTGTGGGTGAGGTGCTCGTCGTCGAGCTCGCCGATGAAGCTGCTAGGCTGGCAGCCGGTTTCCTGGCCCCATTTGATGCGGGTCGCGCAGTAGGTCATCGTAAGCTGGTCCTGGGCGCGGGTGATGCCCACGTATAACAGGCGCCGCTCCTCGTCCTTCGTCCCTTCCGCGATGCTGCGGGTGTGGGGGAGAAATCCTTCCTCGAGGCCGACGAGGAAAACGATGGGAAATTCCAGCCCTTTCGAGGCGTGGAGTGTGATGAGAGTGGCCCCTTGCTTCTTCTCCAAATCGTCGTCCTCCCGGTCCGAGGCGAGGGCGCTGTGATCGAGAAAGGACTGTAGGTTTTTGCCTTTTTCCGCGTGCTTGCGGAGGCTGTCGATGACACTGAAAATTCCTTCGCCGCGTTGCTGGCGCTCACTGTCGGTTTTACAACCCCGCTCGATCCACGGGAGATATTCGATTCCCTTGATGAGCGAATCCAGCACGTCGGCAGGGTTTTCCCGGGCGATCTCTATCCGGTTCTTTGCTCCGGCAATGGTGGCGACGAATTCCTGCACGGCACCGGCGGACTTCGTGCCTAACTGGTCGGTGAAATCGGGATCGCAGAGCGCCTGCCAGACGGATTCGTGGTGCTCTCGGCTCCAGTCGGTGGCGAGCACGGCGGTGGACTGGCCGATGCCGCGGTTGGGCGCGTTGAGGACGCGGAGCAACGGAACATCCGCATCGGGCGAGGCTAACAGTTGGGCGTAGGCCAGCACGTCGCGGACCTCACGGCGGTCGTAAAAGCTCTGCGCGCCGACCATTCGATAGGGAATCTTGCGCTCGCGCAGCGCGAGTTCGAGCTTGCGGCTTTGCCCGTTCGTGCGGAACAAGACGGCGAAATCCTCCCACTGGCTGCCCACGGCGCCTTTTCCCGCCATGATTTCCTCGGCGATGAATTCGGCTTCCTGGTCGTCGCCCGGCATCGCGACGATGCGCACGGGATCTCCCCCCGCGCGGGTCGAGCGGAGGATCTTTTCGCGGCGGCCCAGGTTGTGCCTGATCAGGCTGTTAGCCGTGTGCAGGACGGCGTGGGTCGAGCGGTAGTTTTCCTCCAGCCGGATGACTTTCGGGTTGGGGAAAAATTTCTCGAACTGGAGGATGTTGGCAACCTCCGCTCCGCGCCAGCCGTAGATCGACTGGTCGTCGTCGCCGACCACGCAGACGTGGTAGGGTGGACCGACGAGCTGCTGGAGAAGCTGCATCTGGAGCGCGTTAGTATCCTGGAACTCGTCCACCGTGACGCGGGTGAAGCGCTGGCGGAACTGCTCCCTAACATCGGCGTGCTCACGGAGGATCTTTTCGCCTAACAAGAGTAAGTCATCGAAGTCCACGGCGTTCTGGGCGCGGAGTTCGTTGTTGTAGGCTACCGCCAAGGTGGAGAAGAAGTCGTCCTCAATGTCGTTAGGGTCGATGCCTTTGTTCTTCGCCTTGGAAATCGAGGATAGGACCTCGTCCGGCTTCACTTTGACGTCCGCGCCGCCCTTGCGGACGAGCAATTGCTTCATCATGCCGACCTGGTCGGAGTGGGAGCAGATCGAGAAATTTTTCTTATAACCGAGCTTGTCGATGCCGCCGCGGAGGATGCGGACGCAGAGCGAATGGAAGGTGCAGACGGTCATGTCCGACGCGGCTTTCTTGGAAACCATGCCGCTGATCCGCTCGCGCATTTCGCTGGCGGCCTTGTTGGTGAAGGTCACGGCGAGGATCTCGGAAGCGGCAATCCGCTTTTCCAACATGTGGGCGATCCGGCAGGTGACGGTGCGGGTTTTGCCAGTGCCCGCGCCGGCGAGAAGCATGACCGGGCCGTCGAGTGCGCCCACGGCTTCGCGCTGCGCTTGGTTCAGGGAGTCGAAGGAAAACGAGGAGGCCATCGGCGGGCGGAGTCAAATGGTGCGACAGCCGTGTGGCGAGATCGGAATGGCGCCCAATCGCTTTTCCGGGGGATCAACGAACCGCTGCCCGAACGGGAAAATTCCCGCTGGGGTGGCGGTTCAAAGGCGTTTGAACCGGACTTCGTATTCGCGGTGCAAACTCGAATGCAGGATCTCAAGTTCCGCCAACGGCATGGCTTCGAGTGTTTCGCGCGGAGTTGGGTTCTTCTCGAGAAACTCTTCGAACGCTTGGATTTTACCGATCCACAGGCCTTCCACGCGGCCTTCCACGCGGCCTTCCGCTTTTAGTTTTTCGGCGACAGACATGAGATTTCTTTCAAGTTCGGGGTTCTTTGTGAGGGTATGATGAATTTTTTTCGCGTCAAGGTCACTGTCGGCATGGAGGGCGTAGAGAAGCATCAGTCCCAGAAGGCTCTCGGGGAGTTCCCGGGCGGAGATGCTGGCGAGCCAGCGGAAGAAGCGCAGCAACTCTTTTTGCCGGGCGAGTTTCATGAGCTGCAGCACGACGCGCAGGCGGGTGTCATCTTCTTCGGTGGCGGGATCGAAGCGGCTCAGATCGAGCAGCGCGTGATCGAACTTCGGCAGGAAACGGCCAAGATCCGCCGCGAGGTCGTCCGGGAGGTCAAACAAATCCTCGAAGGCGGTGGAGACGTTCCAGCGATCCGGGCCTTGATGGAAGACGAATGGCAGAACAGGCGGCAGCGGCAAACCGTGAGTCTTGTGATGCTGGGTGAGAATCTCCGTCTCGTAGCCTAGCAAGCGCAGCGGCATGATCGGGTCCGGGGTGCTTTGATGCTCGAAGAGCAAATAAAGCAGGGTCTCGCGCCCGCCAAGGCGGACGGAGAAAAGCAGGTCGGAATGCACCTGTTGGAGACTGGATTTGATGAAAGAGCCAGGCAGGACCGCGAGCGTGTCCCAACCGATCCGCGCGGCGATCTCCGGGGGCAGATGGGATTTGAAAAACGCGGTGGCATGTTCCGGTTGGGAGAAAATGGCTTTGAAAAACCCGTCGTTGGTGTGTGCGGCGGGTGGGAGCGGATCTTCGGGTGTTTCCACGAGGTGGAGCGTCTATCAGTCGAATCAACCGCGCAAGGATGGTTTCCCCCGTATTGAATGGCGGGGAAGGCAAATGCGCCACGCCGTGTCGCGGCGATTCACCTGCGTTCAGCCGAGATCTTCGGTAGTCAACTGAGCGAGTTCCTCCTTGGTCCATTCGCGCTTCCGCATGCAGAGGCGGACGGCGTGCTTGCGGATGGCCTTTTCAAAAAGGTTGCGCATGTGGCGACCGTTGCCGAAGCCACGGCCTGCAGTTCTAAGGTCGGCGACGATCCGTGTTTCGAGCGCGGTTTCCGCAGAAGCTTCGAGCGAGTATTGGTTTTTCTTGCAGAATCCTTTGAATATCACGACCAGTTCGGCAGCGGTGTAGTCTTCGAAATTCAGGTGGATCGTGAACCGCGACTGCAATCCCGGGTTGGCGTCGATGAAGGTCCTCATGTCCTCAGGATAACCGGCGACGATCACTATCAGCCGCTCGCGATGGTCTTCCATGCGCTTGACCAGCGTGTCGATGGCCTCGCGTCCGAAGTCATTTTCTCCGCCTGAAACGAGCGCGTAGGCCTCATCCACGAACAGCACACCGTCGAGCGCCTGGCGCACCAGGTCGTCGGTTTTTTTGGCAGTGTGGCCGACATACTGGCCGACGAGTCCGAGCCGATCGGTCTCGACCAAGTGACCTTTTTCCAACACGCCGAGAGCGGAGAAAATGCGGGAAACGATGCGGGCGACCGTGGTTTTTCCGGTGCCGGGATTGCCGGAAAACACCATGTGCAGGGACATCGCCGCGCCTTTGAGATCGTGCTGCTCGCGGGCTTTGTTGATTTCCAGGAAGCGGACCAGGCTCTCGACTTCCTGTTTCACGTTGGCCAAGCCCGCCAGCTTGGTTAGCTCGGCCATGCAGGTTTCCAGATCCTCCTTGGGAACCACCACCGGCGGCGGGGCGGCGGGTTCTTCCTCGCCGGATTCCAGCCATGCGAGAATTTGCTCCATGCGGGCCATGTCACCGCCTAGCAGCTGATGGGCGAGGTTGCCAAGAAACAGGCGCTCGTCGTGATTGATGATTCCATCCGCGAGAACCACGCCTGCCGCGATGCGAAACAAGTGCTCACCCCACGTCGGGTGCATCCCGCCGAAACGCAGGGCTGATAGATCGTAGCTCGGCTGGGCCAGCACGCGGGCTTCTAGCAGCCGGTCATGCGCGGACGACCACTCGATGTTGCGGCCGACAGCTGCGGCAAACTCCTTCTCCGGACGATTGGTCTCGCCATCGATTCGGGCGGTAAGGAAAAGCACGAGCTTCAGCTCGTAATCGAGCTGAAGCGCCTCGCAGCCGTGCTCCGCAATCAATGACTTTCGGACTGCGGGAACACCGCGGCTGGCGCGGTCTGCTAGGATCTCGGGCATGGCGTGATCAGACAAGGTGCGCGGGAACGGCGTTCGGACCGCGCTGGAACGAAGTCCGGTGGACGTGTTCCGCTTTGAGCGCCGCGATGATCCGCGCCATGACAGCCTCCGCAATTTCCGGGTGGCCGCAGGTGAAAACGTCCACTGCGGCGTAACCATGCTCCGGCCACGTGTGGACGGTGACATGGCTTTCCGCGATGACGACGACGCCGCTAACGCCTTGAGGCGAAAAGTGATGGAAATGGGAGGAAACCAAGGTGGCTCCGCCTTTTTCCGCACAATCCCGGAAGCATTTTTCCAGGCCCGCGACGTCGTTCAACACCACCGCCGGGCAACCGGTTAGCTCGGCGAGGACGTGCCTGCCTGCGGGTGCAGGGGATGGTGCAGAACCGAACATCAGGCGGGTGTGGAGGTGCCGAGTTTGGCCTTGAGCGCGTCGAGTTTCGCTTGGACGTCTGGACTTCCGGAGCCGGTGGATAGGGTTTTAAACTCGTCTTCAAGCGACGTGCCACCGGGAGTTGCGGCCATTTCTTTGGCGGCGTCCGCCTCGTAGCCTTGGCGCTCGGCCTTGGCTTTCATGCGGGCCATCAGATCGTCCGGGCTGCGCTTGTTCGTCATCCGCGCCTTGGCTTCGTAGATGTCTTTCTTGACCTGCGCGGCCTTGCTTTGGGCGATGATGAAATCCTTGTTCCGGCGATATTCGGCGACCTCGGCCTCCATCGCGATGACTTCCTGCTTGAGCTCGGCGACGGAGGATTGCTGACCCTGCCAACTTGGCTCAAGCGATGCCGCGCGGGCTTCGTGCTCGCTGGCGCGTTCGAGCGCTTTTACGGCCAGATCTTCGCGACCGGAGCGCATGGCGGCTTCGGCCTTTTGTTCCCATTGGAATTTCTCGGCCTTCTCTTTTTCAAGCTGGGCCTTGGTCTGGCGCTCGGTGGCGATGACCTGCTGGACGGACTGCTTCACCTCGCGGATCTGCTTTTCCTTGTCCGCGATGGCCTGCTCGAGCATCAGCTCGGGCTTTTCGAATCTCTCCACCACTTGGTTTGCGGAGGCCTGGCCGATTTTAAATAGACGTGCGAAAATGCTCATGACGTGAAAAGAGTTAGGCGTTGAAGGAGGGGCTAAGGAGTTCGGTGACCCGGTCCACGGCGAGTTCGAGCGCATCGAACACGGCGAGGAGTTCCTGGTCGTTGAGGTCGCCGGTTTCGCGGCTTTCCACCAGGACGAGGCGGCGGTCGGCGGGGTTGCTGGTGTCGAGTCCGGCGCTAACAGGGAGAATTTCCGTGTTCAGGGCGAGCAGCGAGAGCAGAAGATCCTGCGAGAGAATCGAGTCGATGTTTCCGAGGTCGAGTTCGAAGTAAATCTGTTTGTCGTCCACCTTGAGGTAAACCGGCAGCTCGTCCTCGCGCTGGACGCGGAAGACATCGTTGGCGAGTTCCTCGACGGTGAAGCCGTTGGATTCCAGGAAGCGCGCGAGTTCGTCCTCGCGCTGGAGTTTAATCAGGACTTTGTTCATACGGTTTGGGGTAGGGGATTCGAGGTGAATGGAAGGTGGGCTAATAGATGTGAGGGAGCGACGCAATCATCGCTCAGAATCCCAGTTGTCTTCCCAGAAGCGGTCACGGTTGGCGGGTTCGATGTAGTTGGCGAAATTGAAATCCGACGCGGGAGGAAACGCGACCGGCGCGACGATGCGGTCGGATTCCTTGCCGCCGCCATGAGTCGGTCCGGCACCTTTTAGTTCGCCCTCGGCACGGGCCAGCAAGGTTCCTAGCAGAGCGCCGCCTTGCTGGAGGATGTCCTCCGCCACGACTGAGCCGTCGATCCAGCGGTCACCGTCCTGATAGCCGAGTTCGTGAACGTCGGTGGCGTTGTTGCACACGCCGAGGATCTCCTCCCACACGCTGCCTAACAGCAGATCGAACTGCCAGCCCGAAGCATCGCGGCCAAAGCGGTCCTCGCGGATGAAGCTCATGAAAACGATCTCCACCGCGTCGATTCCGAGATGCTCGGCGATGGCGATCCGCAGGTCGTCGAAACGCTCGTCATGAAGATAGGCGCGCCATTCCGGTTCATCGAGGATTTCGAAATAGCGTGCGAATGCGAACTCGCCGGCTGCCAGATCCACGCCGGAGAAGACATCGAAAAAATACACGAAGCGGGCGTAGCGCTCCATGAAGCGCTTGATGACATTCCGCCCCTCGTCGGACGGGACGTATTCCTTTGCCTCGCGGATGAGGATCCACTCCTTGACTAACAGCCACTCGAGAATCGGCTCCAGGTCCGCGTCGTCGCGCTCCAACCAAAGTTGGAAGACCTGCGGATGATTGATCATGAACTCCAGCAGGAAAATCCCGGCGAACCGGAGCTTCTGCTCGTCGGTGGTGGTCCAGGGTTCGTCAACGTGGTCTTCGTCGGGCATGGCTTGTTCAGGAGAAAGTGGCGTCGAGCAGCAGGGCGATTCCGATGGCGGCGGCTCCCTCTATGAGCGCCACGCCCCAGTTGCGGTCGCGGGCGATCTCGTCGTGCAGGCGCGAGCCAGGCAAAATCACCAGGTCCACCAGCCAGCGGCTGCCCAGCAGAACTAACAGCGAAATGGGAATCCAAACCGCCAGCGCCACCAGAGAATCGCCCCGCCGGATCTGGCCGGAAATGAGAATGGCCAGCGCCACCAGTGTGGCCCCGAAGGCGACGCCCGCGCCTTCGTTGTCACGCTCGATTTCCCCGTGGACATCGTAGCCGCAGGTCCGCTGATAGAGCGCGCCCAGCAGGATGAAACCGAGTTGACCGATGACGAAATACACGAGCGTATCGAGGATTTCCATGGCGAAGCCGCCGCCGGTCGTGCCGCTGATTGAGGCGGAAACGATGAACGCCGTGCCGATGTAAGTTCCGGCGAGAACCGCGCCGGTGCCGACGTTGCGGTCGGTGATCAGCTCCTTGTGGACCTCGAAGCGGTTGAGCAGAAACTTGCGGTTGATCCAGGCGGATGCCAGCAGCAGCGTAAGCGAAATCACGGTCCAGACAGCGACCGACAGCAAGTCCCGCCAGACGGTGGCGTAGGGATTTCCGCCTGAAATCATCACCCCGCGGATGATCGTCAGGACGCCGAAGAGGTAGCCCGCGGTGGCCACGCCGACCGCTTTGTTGTCACGCTTTGTGAGCTCGTCGCTGAGATGATATCGGGTGGTTAGACCTTTGACGGGTTTCGCCAGCAGGACAAGGACGAGTCCCGCCGCGAAGTAGAGCATGGCGGGCGAGGTGAAAATTTCGACCACGGGAGCGGTGTCGAGCCAGACTTGCAGGTGTTCGTGCACGGGAGGAAAGGGTTAGGGATTATTTGCCGCCGCCGAACGATCCGCCGCTGCGGGATGAGCCGGAACTGCTGGATCGGCCGAAGCCGCCGGACGAAGTCGGCCTGCTCGGAGCCGCGCTGCTTGCAGGCTTGGTGAACGAGCGCTGCGACTGTGTGGGACTCGCGATGGTCCGGGCCTTGGCGGCGACCTTCTCGGCATTGGGCGAAACCAGCGGTTTGGAAATCGCCGGCCGGGACGAGGTTCTAACGTCCGAACCGGCGGTGCGTGATTTCATGGACCCGGCGTAGCTGCCCGGATCCTGTCGGTTGTAGCCGCCGCCGTAGGATGGCGGATAATTTCCGAAGCCATACGGCGAGTTGTAGGACGAGCGGTTGGAAAACAACCAGCCCACCAACAACGCGTCCGTTAGCCCGAAGCTCGAATGATGGTATTGCCCGGGGCCGTACATCGACGGGTTGCCGGTGGTCTGCACCGTCGTGTTGTCCGCTTCGCGCTTGAACTCGATGGTCGCGATCTCCTGGGTTTTTCCGGCCGCGATCTCGGTAGTTAGAGAGAAGCCGCGCTGATCGCCGCTGCCGTATTCGCTGACCTTGATGTAATCGACCTTGTTGTCGTCATTGAGGTCGATGTTGTTCACCGCCTCAGCCTGGCTGTTGAGGAGCCGTTCGAAATCTGCGGCGTCCTTGGATTTTTTCGCCAGGTCGGTGACCGCGTTCAGATCGAGCCCTTTCGCATATTCTTTGAGGATGACTTCCGTCGTCTTCGCCGGCTGCGGAGTCTGGGCGATGTTCTTGCGGCCGCATTGGGAGGTCATCGAAAACAAGACGATGATCGCAAACAGGCCGATTCCGATTTTGGTGATCAAGTTCATGGGATTTCTTCGATGTTCCAGCCTTGGAGGTGGTAGTGATAGACGCGTGGTTCGGTAAGAGAAGTAAAATCCCGGTGAATGGAATGGAGCTCGTTTTTTCCAAACACCAGCGAGGCGGCGACCAGGTCCGGCGTGAGGTAGCGGGTGGAAATTTCCAGTTTTCCCAAGTCGGCCAGCGCGCCGCGCGTCTCGTCTGCGGATTTTCCGACGATGGCGATCCACCAGCCCCATTCGCCGAAGGAGGGGACGTTATCATGATAGGGGACCGCGTCGAAGCCGGCGGCTTGGAGCGTGCGCCCGATGCAAAGAAATGCCTCGCGAGCTTGAAAGCTTGAGCCGGATTGCTGGACAATCACCGCGCCCGGATTCAGCTGGTTTTCCAGATGATCGTAAAACGGGCGGCCGTAGAGTTTCGCGAGGTCCGGTGAGTTTGGGTCGGGGAAATCCATGATCACCACGTCGTAGCGCTCGTTGATGGATTTGACGAACTCCGCCGCGTCCAGATTAACGACATGGAGGGTCGCGGTTTCATGGAGTCGGGTCGGGAAGGGTTCATACTGGCTCGCTTGCGAATGTTCATACCGCTCTCCTTCACGAACACCCTTCGCCGCACGGCGGGTTACGCGGGAATCCGTCATGCTACCTTCGTTCATCCGAACAAGATTAGGATCGGACGATGCCAGCTCGGTCATCATCGGATCGAGGTCCACCAGCGTCACCGCCCGGACTTCCGGGTATTTTAAAACCTCCCGCAATGCGAGACCGTCGCCGCCGCCGAGGATCAGCACTTTTTCCCGCAGTTTTGCCAGATGCATCGCCGGGTGGACCAGGTTCTCGTGGTAGATCTGCTCGTCGGCCTCATTGAACTGCAGATGCCCGTTGATGTAGCAGCGGAGATTGCCACTGCGGTTCTGGGTCAGGACGATGTGCTGGAATGGCGTGGTCACCGAGGTGACGATGGGGTCGCGGTAGAGAAATTGCTCCGCCTTGAGCGTGAGATCCCGGCCGGTGATTAGTCCGACCGTCACCAGGACGGCCCCGCCAAAAATTTCCAGCGCCCGCGTCCTGGGTCGTGCCAGTCGCTTTCGGTAGAGGAAATAACACAGCACCGAGGAGGCGATGGTCGCCAGACCGAGGACGAAGCTGATCCGGTCGATGCTCAAAAAACGCACCAGCAGGAAAGTCCAAAGCAACGCTCCCACCAGCGCGCCGACATAATCCATCTTGAGCACTTGCGCCAAGTTGAAGCGCATTTCCGCCTCGCTCTCCTCGTTAATCCGCATCATCAGCGGGATTTCGTAGCCGATCAGCAGGCCGACCGCGAACGCCAGCGAATATTGAATCACGATGTAAAGCTGCGGCAGCAATGCGAACCCATGGATCATGATCAGCGGCCCGAAGCCGCCGAGCACCGCGAGCAGCACCTGCGTGCTGATGAGGCGGTCCGTCAGGCGGTTCACTGGCGTATGCTTTTGGAAATCCGCGCCCATGCCCATCGCGAATAGCATCGTCGCGATCATCGTTGCCCATTGCTGGACCGAATTTCCCAGCAGATCGGAGGCAATTTTGCTCAACGTGTATTCATAGGCCAGCCCGCAGCCGCCGAGCAGA
>JANMSI010000180.1:0-4648 GCA_031389115.1 Akkermansiaceae bacterium | reverse complement strand
CGGCTGCGAGGCCGCGAGCGATTCACGGGAATTGAAGCCCCAGGTGACCGCGGCGATTGGAATGCCGGCTTTCTGCGCGGCCTTCACGTCGCGCAACTCGTCGCCGATGTAGAGCAGCTCGCCGGGCCGCAGGGAGAAGGTTTTCAGAATGGCTTTGAGGTGCTTGGCCTTGCCGGTGAGCTTCGAAGTGGAGGAAATAAAATCGAACTGCTCGCGCAGTCCATGGGTGCGCAGGAACAGGTCCACATTGGCCGTTGCGTTGGATGTTAGAACGCCGAAGCTGCGCACGTGGCGGCGGAGTTCTATCAGAACCTCGCTCATGCCAGGGATGACCTGAAGTTCGGTAATGTTGCCGCGCATCAGGCCGGTGCCGCGGGCGATCAGCGCGGGGACGCGCCGCTTCGGGATCTCGAGATGATCCAGCAACTCCTTGAGCGACAGGTGGCGCAGGTGATCGAGCTCGTGCTCGGCGACCTCGCGCAGCCCGTAGTCGGGAGCGAGCCGATTGTAGATCCGGCGCGTCTCGCCCAGGGTGTCGGCGATGGTGCCGTCGAAGTCGAAAACCAGTGTTTTATAAATCATCGGGGATGCCCTTTGAAACCATACCCGGCACTCTTAGACCAGCGGCAAATTCGGATGGATGTCACCATCCAGACGCGAACTCTCACCCGCCAGATGGCGGAGCAACGCTGCGAATGCGATCATCGCCGCGTTGTCGCCACAGAGGTCCGGCGAGGCCATCGAGATTGCCAAACCCGCGCGCTCGCCGGCATCCAGAAATGCCTGGCGCAACGCTTGATTGAGACTCACGCCGCCTGATAGAGCGATTCTGTTACGCCCGGTCCGTTTCGCGGCCCGCAGGGCTTTTTGCACCAGGATTTCGATAACCGCCTGCTGGAATGACGCGGCGATATTTGCGATGGGAACCTCGCCTGGTTCCTTCTGGAGCGTGTAGAGCACCGCTGTTTTCAACCCTGAAAAGGAAAAGTCCAGGTGCGGATCATGCAGCATCGAGCGCGGGAAATCGTAGGCCGCCGAATCGCCACCACGGGCGACTCTTTCGATCTCCGGTCCGCCCGGATAGGGCAGCCCTAACATTTTCCCGACCTTGTCGTAGGCTTCTCCCGCAGCGTCGTCGCGGGTGCCGCCGAGTTTCCGATAGCGACCGGGCGCCTCAACATCTAGCAGCAATGTGTGACCGCCGGAAACGATCAGCGCGACGTGGGGTGGCACCGAGGTCCGATCGAGAAACGGGGACAGCAGATGGCCTTCAAGGTGATTGATCCCGAGAAACGGGCGGTTGAGCGCACAGGCCATGCCCTTCGCGGCGGTGCTGCCGATGAGTAGCGAGGAGGCCAGTCCCGGGCCGGTCGTGGCGGCAAACGCATCGATTTCCCGCATCGCCACGCCGGCCTTTATCAGCGCCTTCTCGACCAGCGGGCGCAGATGCAGCGAGTGATTGCGGGATGCCAGCTCGGGGACCACGCCGCCGTGCTCGCGATGCAGCTCGATCTGCGAGGAAATTTCCGAGGCCAGCAATTCGGCCCGCTCTCCGGGCGCACCGCGGATGATGGCGACCGCGGTTTCGTCGCAGGAAGATTCAATCGCCAAGAGAAGTGCCACGCGCGGGTTCTTAGCGGAAGCCATCGCGAAAGCCCGAGAAAAAAGCGGTTGGGGCGGTGTTTTCCCGGTTGAGAAGGGACCCTTTTCAAAGCATTTCCCCACCCGACAACCGGCGCACCATCCCTGCTACGGCGTCCGCCCCCCCGCAACGCGGCCTCTCACCGCTCAAACAGACTCGCTTTACCTCCCAAAGGCGTTTTCCAGATTTGCAAAAGCAACCTACGCTCCTGCAAAAGTCGCTGCCCGTGCTGCAAACGCCGCTCACTTCTCAACAACTCGGTCTCACACCCTCGCAATCGCGTCGCACGCTCTTGCAATCGCCACTGCTCTCATTGCAACCGCCCCTCACCGACTTGCAACCGCCATTATCATAGATGCAATGGAATCATTTTCAGTCATTTATAGGAAATTAGAGCACACTCAACGCCCGACACTGTCAATACCATCGCCCTCGCGAGCGAATTCCCATTTTCGGCAGCAGCCAAAAGTCCCGTTGCCCTCCGCTCATCCATCTGATAGCGCCTCTCTTGCATGAACAACACCATCACCAACCGCATCGCCTCCTTCCGTGCCCGGCTTGCTGTCCTCGATAATCCGACCCATACCCCCGTTTGGCAAACCAAGGCTCCGCTGAAATTTACCGAAAAGGCCGCTTCCGCCCGCACCCAAACCGACAGCCTCCTCGAACTCGCCGGCCGCCAATCCGCCGCCATCGATGGACACGCCCAGGACAAACGCCGCGAGGAGAAGGAACTTGAAAACGAAGCCCACAAGCTCGGCCGCGCCCTCGTCAGCTACTGCACCGACACTGCCGACCTCGCCACCGCAGCAAAATACGACTTTCAAATCAGCGGCTGGCGTCGCCTCCGCGACGAAATCCTCCTCAACCAAGCCCGCCTACTTGCCACCGATGCCAGTCACCTCGCCAGGGGCACCACCGCCGCTGCCGCCGCAGGTTATGGCATCACCCCCGCCGCCATCGCCAAACTCACCAAGGAAGCCGACGACTACGAGGAACTTATCACCGCCCCCGTCAACGCCATCGGCGAGCGCAGCACCCTCACCGCCGGGCTCCTCCCCAAATCCCGCGAAATCGCCGAACTCCTCGATCAAATGGACGACCTCGCCATCCAGTTCCAAGGCACACCCCGCGGAGACGCCTTCGTCGCCACCTGGCTTGCCAGTGGCCAGATCATCGACCGCGGCCACGGCCCCGGAACCGACGATGCCCCGCCCTCACCTCCCACCCCGCCCGGCGCTTGATCCCGAGATACGGATTTTCAGAATCGCATCACTACTCCGCCGCTCGCGCTCATCCGCCAGCGGCGGTTTTGCACCTAGATCGCAAACGTGTTTCATCCCGTAATTGCTGCCAGGTGGCGGGAGCAGCGGAGCTGCGGGCTGGCGCGGGAACTGCGCAGGCTGGAGGGCACTTTTGACTGCGTCGGGTAATGCTGCCGAGGGTATTCCCCGAGGACACATCCGGGGAGGGAGAGACCCTGCTTGCTGGGAGGCACCCGGACCGAGATGCAGCATTACCCCGCGCACGTCACATGTTCCCGCCGGACTTAGCAGCTCGCGTGATTAGACGCCAGTGGGATAATTTGCGGGGCGGAGCGACGATCTTCGTGAAGTATATCATTACAAGTCGGGTTTCCTCGTAAAACGCCATGCTAAGGCGGTTCCTGCCAAAATGATTGCGATCATTGCTACAACTTTGTAAGGTGTTGGAAAATCGGGTTTTTCTTGCGACTGGGGCTGAACTTGTTTGTGAACATTTGAGCTATCCGTTTCTGGTGCTTTCGGCGAATCGGAGTTGGTTTTTGAAGGCAATGGTTCCGAGTTAGACCTATCCTTCTTTGTGCGACTTCTTGCCTTCGCCATATCTTTATCCAGCAAGGCCACTAAAAACTTGCCATTTTCGGACACGTAACGCGCGGCAACCTGATCTCTCAGCTTCTTTGCCGCGAGCGGTCCCTGTGGGTTCCTAGCACCGTCTAAGCGGAGAACGAGAGTATAAAACGGAATTACAATATCATTGGACCGTGCCTTCTCCTCATCGTTCTTTGGATTGATGGCAGGTTCCAGTTCGGGGAGTCGCTTCTCTGCGAGTTTTTGGATAATTTCGACACCACCGCTCCCTTCGCACAAAGCTAAAATTTTAGCAGCATCTGGCTCAGCGTGGCCAAAGTTTGATAGTGCCCCAAACGCCTTAATAATCTGCTCATCCGTTCCGATCTGGTATAAAATCCCAGCTGCGACCCTGATATAAGTTCCACTTTCAGGTGACGCAACAGCCGGTCCGGAGCTGATTGCTTGGACTTTCCGGATAAGTGCTTCGACGATGGGCACTTGCTGGTCTGCTGGCAATAGACGAAGCTTCCGTAAGGCTGGCTCACTTCCACCTTCCTCTCCGGTCATTTTCATTTCCGCACTCAGGTAATCGGCTGGGTCGATCGTTTGCGCCTGTGCGTTGTCACCAAGTATTCCAAGAAGAGCCAAATAGGCCGTTAACAATATCTTCATTGTGCTAGATTGTTCAGTAAAATCTTATCACCTTGATTTTTTGAGACACGCTTTGTCGCATCGATTGTATCCGTGGGTGATCCGGGAGTATGCCACAACATTTTATCATCATCAAATTCAGTTTGAAAATCACCGTGTTTTGCGTCAATGAGAATATGTAGTAGTTCATGAGGGCCCGTGAAATGTGAAGAGTATCCAGCCCACATGCTTCCAATTAGTATTTTATTCCCATAACTTTTATTTGCGGCAGTAAGGTATTTTGGTGGAATAGCCACTCCACGTGCAATTTGAAGTGCATTCACTCTTAGACCAACCGCCAAATACATGGCTACTTCATTTTGGCTTACCAAAGGTCCACCATCAATAATATCTTTGGTTTCCTGAGGTATATCAAGCACTCCTGCGACAACCTCAGTGGGGAATTCGCCTGGATCAAGCTTACCATTAGCACTGATCCATGGCCCAGCCGCCTCGGAAAAGGTCAATTTAATTCCTGTTT
>JANMSI010000140.1:0-52583 GCA_031389115.1 Akkermansiaceae bacterium | reverse complement strand
AAACAGGAATTAAATTGACCTTTTCCGAGGCGGCTGGGCCATGGATCAGTGCTAATGGTAAGCTTGATCCAGGCGAATTCCCCACTGAGGTTGTCGCAGGAGTGCTTGATATACCTCAGGAAACCAAAGATATTATTGATGAAGGACCTGTGATAAGCCAAGATGAAGTAGCCATGTATTTAGTTTTGCGCCTTGATTTGCCTAATCCTTTTGTTGCGCATGGAGTGTCCATTCCTCCAAAATACATCACCGCTGCAAATATGAAATATGGCAACAAAATACTAATAGGAAGCATGGGAGCAGGCTACTCTAGTCATTTCACAGGCCCTCATGAATTACTACATGTTCTCACCGATGCAAAACATGGTGATTTTCAAACTGAATTCGATGATGTAAAAATGATATGGCATACTCCCACTTCCCCAACAGATACAATCGATGCGACAAAGCGTGTATCAAGAAATCAAGGTGATAAAATTTTACTGAACAATCTAGCGCAATGAAGGCACTATTTAAACTTTGTTTTTTTCTATTTGGATACTTTTTGATTCATTACATGGGCAAATAGAGGATCCCTCTAATTATCTAAGTGCGGAAATGAAGGGGGATCAGGGTGGATTCGAGCGGGCCTTGCGCAAGCTGAATTCCCTGCCGGCAGACCAGCAATTGAAAGTCGTGGAAGCAGTGATCCGTAAGGTCAACACTCTTGGTTCCAAATCTACCGCTGATTCAAGTGAGCATGCAGATTATATCCGGATAGCCGGTGGAATCTTGGCCCAGATCGGAACGGATGAGCAAATTATTCAAGCGTTTGGGGCACTATCAAACTTTGGTCACCTTGAACCAGATGCTGCTGAGGTTTTAGCTTCGTGCAAAGGGAGCGGTGGTGTCGAAATTATCCAAAAACTCGCAGACAAGCGGCTCCCCGAGCTGGAATCTGCCATCAACCCAAAGAACGAAGAGGAGAAGGCACGGTCCAATGATATTGTGATCCCGTTTTATTTTCTCGTTCTCCGCTTAGACGGTGCTAGGAACCCACAGGGACCGCTCGCGGCAAAGCGGCTGAGAGATCAGGTTGCGGCGCGTTACGTGTCTGAAAATGGCAAAATTTTAGTAGCCTTGCTTGATAAAGATATGGCGAAGGCAAGAAGCCGCAAAAAGAAGAATGAATCTAACTCGGAACCATTATCTTCAAAAATCAACTCCGATTCGGCGAAAACACCAGAAACGGATAGCCCAAATATTAACAAACAAATACAACCCCAATCGCAAGAAAAACAGGATAGTCCAGCACCTTACAAAGTTGCAGCAATGATCGCAATCATTTTGGCAGGAACAGCCTTAGCATGGCGTTTTACGAGGAAGTCCGACTTGTAATGATATACTCCACGAAGATCGTCGCTCCGCCCCGCAAATTATCCCACTGGCGTCTAATCACGCGAGCTGCTAAGTCCGGCGGGAACATGTGACGTGCGCGGGGTAATGCTGCATCTCGGTCCAGAACCCTCCCAGCAAGCTGGGTCTATCCGTCCTCGGATTTCCCCTCCGGAGTAGCTCGTCGAAGAGGTTCCAAATAAACGACACAAAGATCGGTTTTCTGCGGGCTGCCGTGGTAGGCCCTTCAGGATGAGAGCAGACTTGCGCTAAAAAACAGCGGCCCGCCAAAGAGGCTGACCGCTGTTTTGAAGTGGAGAGGCGGATTAAATCCGTTCTTTTTTAGGCCGCGGGACGAACGGGCTGGGGCGCGGACTCACCTAGACCAGGGCCGCCGGTGCGGTGGATGCGGGAGGCGGTGCGCCATTCGGCGAGGATGTCCGGTTCCTGGCGGAAGCGGTTGCGGACGGAGGTGTTCAAGCTGCCGATGGCTTTGCGGGCGGCCTGGATCAGCTCGCGGGTGCGGGCGGTGTCTCCGATATCTTCCATTTTATTGTCGGCTAGTTCCGAGGCCTTGTCGTCGATGGCGGCGAGATCGGTGGTGAGGTCAGTGACGAAATCTGCGAGCAGGTTTTAGGCGACGAATTTGGCGACGGTGGCGAGATTCTGGAAATGGCTGAGGAAATCGGTGGCAGTGGCGAGGATCTCGCGGTGGGTGTCGCCGCCGAGGCGGAAATCCGCAGCGAAGCCCGGTTCCTCACGGGAGATGGTGCGAGCGGTGCCGGAAATGGCCTTAAGGTCCTCCCAAACCTCCGCGAACAAGTGATTGGCCGTACTTCGAAGCGGAGCGCACCAGAGATCCAAGTGAAGCGCACCGGAGATCGAAGTGGATTGTACCGGAGGCACCATTCCCGTGCCGGGAGGCAATGTGATGTGCAGCGGTGTACGATCTCGCGACGGGAGGAGCTCGCTGTGGCAGGTGATGGAGGCCATTGTGGGCGGAGCCGGGGCCGCTCGGACTGTGCCGGGGGCCGATCTGGCGAGAACCAGATGGAGATCTTGCGGGAACTGGGGATCGCTTTTCACATAGCCGGGGGACGATCGAAGGGAGACTGGCCGGTTGAAGCCAGCGCTCACAGACGGTTCACAAATTGGATTCGAGAATATTGGCAAAGGGATCGATGACATCGAGGAATAGGTTGGATCGGGGCTACCGATCCCCGGGCCTGAGCCGAAAGCATCCGTCGAGTGTGCCGCACTCCGGGCAATGTCCCCGGCAAGATTGCGTTTTTCGTTTCCACGCTAAAGTGCTCCCGATGCTTCGATTTCACTTACCATTTCTCATGCCGCTGGTGGCGCTTGTGGCCGGGTGCGTGGATCCCACGCAAACCGCCTCGGTCAAGAGCGGCTACACCGTCAGCCGCGACATCGTTTATACGCCGCAGGACTGGCCGGAACCGATTCTGGGAGATCTATATCGGCCCAGAACGAGTCGTTCCGCGCCTGCAGTGCTTCTCATCCATGGCGGCGGTTGGACGGGCAAGGACGGGCGCTGGCAGATGAATTCCATCGCCGGGAAACTCGCCAAGCGGGGCTACGTCGTCCTCAATGTCACCTACCGGCTCGCGCCGCGCTGGCATTATCCGGCACCCGTCGAGGACTTGCAGGAGGCGGTGAAATGGCTGCGGGCAAATGCGGCGGAGCACGGCATCGATCCCGACCGCATCGCCACTTTCGGCTACTCCGCCGGGGGCTATCTGGCCGCTCTAACCGGATTGATCGAGGGCCCGGAAAGCTCCCACATATCCGCCATCGTCGCTGGCGGTGCGCCGAGCGATCTCACGCTCTATCCGGGAGGCGACCTGGTCCCGCAGTTTCTTGGCGGGACGCAGCAGCAAATTCCCCAGCGCTTCAAGGAAGCCTCACCGGTGAATTACGTCACAAAAAACAGCCCGCCGATGTTCATCTATCATGGCACCGGTGACCGGCTGGTCCCGCCCGCTCACGCCAAGGCGATGATTTCCGCAATGGAGAAAAACCGGGTGCTTCACGAGACGTTTTGGATCGAAGGCCGCGACCACATCGCTGCGTTTCTACTGCCGGCCGGGTCGGTGGATGCGGCGATCGATTTTCTGGACCGGAAGATGCGTTAGAGGGAAATCGGAAAGGAGCGCGTCCACTCTGAACGCTATTTGCCGTGGACATCGCGTCCCACGGCGCATTCCATTTCGCCCGACAGAGTGCCGGGCGGAATCAGTCGATTAAATATCGACCCGCCTCATTTTAAGACAGTCTCCCAGAAGTGACTTCGAGCCATGAGAAAGTCCGCCGCCAAAAAGCCAGCACGACCCGCCATCATCGGTGACTACACCGGCCTCGTCGGCGGAATTTCCGAGTTGTTGGAGACCGCACGCCTTAGTTCGGCAAGGGCGGTCAATGCGCTGATGACTGCAACTTACCGGGAAGTCGGACGCAGAATTATCGAATTTGAGCAAAGTGGGGAAAAGCGTGCTGAGTATGGCAAGGCCCTGCTAGAGAACTTGTCCCATGATCTTACGGCTCGCTTCGGACGCGGTTTCGCCCGGCCCAATCTCATCCGATTCCGCCAGTTCTATCTCGCATTTCCCCCGGTCGCCCTCCCCAGCGAGACCATTCTCGCCGCCGAGATCGCTTCCGCACGCCGCAAACTGGAAGCACGTATCCGGTGACCTCTCCCCCGCCCTTCTACATCTGCGGCCCGACAGCCTCGGGGAAATCCGCGCTCGCCTTGGAGATGGCGGAGAAACTTGACGGGGAAATCGTCAACGCCGACGCCTTCCAACTCTATCGCGGGCTTGAGATCGTCAGCGCCGCGCCGTCCGCCGAGGAACTCGCCACACTGCCGCACCACCTTTACGGCGTGTTAGATCCCGGCGAACCGGCCGACGCCCAGCTCTATGTTAGACTCGCCAAGCCGGTCATTGCGGAAATCCAGTCGCGCGGAAAAACTCCGATCGTCACCGGCGGATCCGGACTCTATCTAAAATTCCTCACCCATGGCGCGGCTCCGCTGCCCACCGCCGATGCCGCGCTGCGGGCGGAGATGGCGGCACGATCGTTAGAGGATCTGGTTATAGAACTTGAATCGTTAGATCCCGTTGAAGCGTCACGCACCGCCTTGCAGAACCGCCGTTTCGTGTCCCGCGCTTTGGAGATATGTCTGCTGAGCGGTCAAAAAGCCTCCGACCTCCGGGACGGCTGGGAAGCACAGACCGCAGCGATTTCCTCACAACTCCGCGGCCTCGTCATCCAGCGTGGCCGGGCAGATCTTCACTCCCGAATCGCTTTGCGCACGCGGGCGATGCTAGACGGCGGCGCGCTGGAAGAAGTCGCAGCCCTGGCGGACGTTTCTTCTAACTGCGAGAAGGCCATCGGCTCCCGCGAGATCCGCGCGTTGTTAGCCGGAGAAATCGACCGCACGACCTGCGAGGATCTCATCAATGCCGCCACCCGCCAGTATGCGAAACGCCAGGAATCCTGGTTCCGCCGCGAAAAGTGGCTGGAAATAAAGGTAGTCCAGGACTGCAGTCCGTTCTTAAAATCTGGAAGAGCGGACTGAAGTCCTCGACTACTTTTACTGCCCCGATGAAACCGTTTCTCCTCCTTCTGCTCCTGCTTCCCACCGGGATTGCTGACGCCGAACCCGCGTTCGTCACTGAGATGGCGAAATTTCCCGTGCAGGAATCCGCCCAAGGCCTGGACGGCATCGGCGAAAAGCTGGCCTTCCGCGCCGGGCAGCAACCGTTCCTGCTCGTCGCCACGATCATTTTCATCCTCGCCATCATCCACACGTTTTTCGCGATCCCGATTACGAAACTCTCGCATAAGGTCCAGCGCGCGCACAACGCGCAGGCCGCCGGCAGGGCCAGCTTCAAGGCGACGATGCTGCATTTCCTCGGCGAGGTGGAGGCGATCTTCGGGATCTGGGTCCTGGTGTTGTTAGCCGCGATGTTTTCGTTCTACGATCTAACCACCGTAAAGAGTTACATGATGGGAGTGAACTTCACCGAGCCGTTGTTTGTGGTGATCATCATGGCCTTTGCCTCGACCCGCCCGATCCTGCGTTTCGCCGAAGCCGGGCTGCGTTTCTTCGCCCGCTTCGGAAAACAATCTCCGGCGGCTTGGTGGCTCTCGATCCTGATCGTCGCGCCGCTGCTGGGTTCACTCATCACCGAGCCCGGTGCGATGACCATCGCGGCGATGTTGCTAGCGAAGAAATTCTATCAACTGAAGCCGTCGCCCCGCTTTGCCTATGCCACGCTGGGGCTGCTGTTCGTGAACATTTCCGTCGGAGGCGTGCTGACAAATTTCGCCGCGCCGCCGGTCCTGATGGTGGCGCGGGCCTGGGGCCTCACGAGCTGGGAAATGCTCGCGCACTACGGGGACAAGGCGGTCGTCTCCATTTCGATTTCCACCGCCATCTACTACTTTTTTTTCCGCAAGGAATTGGCGGCGATGGCTGACCGCGCAGGTGACCATGATGGCGATGGCAAAGGCGACCTCATCCAGAAGGACCGCCCGGTGCCTTTCTTTGTCACCTTCGCGCATCTCGCCTTCATGGCTTGGACCGTGGCCTTCGCCCATTATCCACCCCTGTTCATCGGCGGATTCCTGTTTTTCATCGCGTTCTCGCAGGCGACTTCGCACCACCAGCATGACTTCAACCTGCGCGGTCCGATCCTCGTCGGCTTCTTCCTCGCCGGCCTCGTCATCCACGGCGGGCTGCAAGGATGGTGGCTGGCGCCGATCATTTCCAGCCTGGGCGAGTGGCCGCTGTTCGTCGGCTCCACGATTCTAACATCATTCAATGACAACGCGGCCATCACCTTTCTCGCCAGCCAGGTCTCGGGACTTTCCCCGGAGTTGAAATACGCCGTGCTCGCCGGCGCGGTCACCGGCGGCGGACTTACCGTCATCGCCAATGCGCCGAACCCGGCCGGTCAGGCTTTGTTAGCCCGCTTTTTCGGCGAGGGGGTTTCCCCACTCAAGCTCGCGCTCGGAGCGCTGATCCCGACGCTCATCGTGGCCATCTGCATGATGTTTTTCCCCGACCGGGGGATCGAGGAAGCCTTCGCTCCAGTTGAGGAAACCCCAATCACCGCACCCTGAAAAATTCCATGTTTACCGGACTTGTTGAAGCCGTCGGCAGCGTCGTCAGCCTTGAATTAAAGGGCGAACAAGCACGGTTGTTCGTTGAGATTCCCTTCGCTCAGGAACTCGCACCGGGGGACTCCGTGGCGGTCAACGGCTGTTGTTTGACGGTCGCTGAACTGCAATCTAACGGAGTCGCTTTCGATTTGTTAGCCCAGACCTTGCGCGTCACTTCACTCGGAGAACTTGCGACCGGATCGCTCGTGAATCTGGAGCGCGCGATGAAGGTCGGCGACCGGTTCGGTGGTCACTTCGTCCAAGGCCATGTGGATGGGACCGGGAAAATCACGCGGCTTGAAGCCATGGGCCAGGATCACATCGTCGCCGTGTCGCTGCCACCGGATATCCACCGGCTGTGCATTGATAAAGGATCGCTCACGCTCGACGGTATCTCTCTAACCATCGCCGAACTAACCGCCGACGGCGCGGTGTTTTGGATCACGCCGCATACCTGGGAGCATACCCATCTTCACCTCGCCAGCGTCGGCCAGGCGATGAACCTGGAAGTCGATCTGCTTGCAAAATACGTGGACAAGCTGCTGGACGGGAGGAGTCTCCGCTGAGTCCGGACTGCGCGAAGCTCTGCTCGCGCCGTGGGGGATTCGGCTCTGCCGGATGGGGGAAATAAGGGGAAAGGGAGGTCTCCTCCCCTCGCATGGACGAGACGTCCATGCCCCTTAGAAAGAAGAGCGTGCCGCACTACTCACTCAGCGAAACGCTTGGAAACGGCGGGCCAGTTGACGATGTTCCACCAGGCGGTGACGTAGTCCGGGCGGCGGTTCTGATAGTGGAGGTAGTAGGCGTGCTCCCAGACATCCAGGCCGAGCAACGGAGTGCCGAGGTCGGCAGCGGGGACGAGGCCCTTCATCGCGGGATTGTCCTGATTGGCGGTGCTGGTGATCTTGAGCTTGCCGTCCTGAAGGATGAGCCAGGCCCAGCCGGAGCCGAAGCGTTTGCCGGCGGCCTCGCCGAAGGCTTTCTTGAAGCTGTCCATGGAACCGAATGCCGAATCAATGGCGGCGGTTAGGTCAGCGGAGGGCTTGCCGGATTTTTCCGCGGGAGCGAGGGTTTTCCAGAAAAAGTCGTGGTTCCAATGACCGCCGCCATTGTTGCGGAGCGTGGTGCGGAGGGCTTCGTCGGGGACCGCAGGGAGAGCGGCGAGGAGTTGACCGAGCGGCTGTTTCGCAAGGTCGGGAGCGGTGGGAAGGGCGGCGTTGAGATTTTTGATGTAGGCGGCGTGATGCTTGCCGTGATGGATTTCCATCGTCATCGCGTCGATGTGGGGTTCGAGGGCATCGAACGCATAGGGCAACGCGGGTAGAGTGATCGTTTCGGCGGCCCGCGCGGCGGTGGGAAGCAGGACGGCGGAGGCGGCAAGGGTGCCAAGTTTCACGAAATGCCGGCGGTCGAGGTGGGATGGAGTTTTCATGGATCTGGCCCCATACGCCGGGTGAGGTCGAAATCAACGGTTCGTTGTCACAAAATCCCGGGCCAGTGCGGCGGCGCCGATGATCCCGGATTCATGTCCGAACGCGGCGGACAGCACCATCAAGTGGTCTTTAAACGGCCCGGAAAGCTGCTCGAAAAGGTGCTTTTTGAAGGGCTTAAAAAGCAGTTCTCCCGCGTGAGCGACTCCCCCGCCGATGACGATGGCCTCGGGGTTAAGGAGCCAGCAGCAGTTCATGGCAGCGGTCGCTAACATCCTGGCGACGTCCTCCCACTGCTCGGTCGCGATGGGATCGCCCCGGTGGGCCGCGCCGGCCAGTGCGGCGGGCGTGCATTCTTCGCGAGATTTCTCAATCCCGGCGGCCGAGTAGGCCTCCAGGGCTTTTTCGGAGATCTCCCGGTTGCCGACATATTTTTCGAGAGCGCCGAGATTTCCATAATTGCCGGGCCGGCCGTGGTAATTGATGGAGGATTGGCCGAGCTCGCCCGCCCCGTGACAGGCCCCGCGGATCATCTGGCCGTTGGCGATGATCGCGCCGCCGACTCCGGTGCTGAGGGCGATGAAAACAAGATGCTGGAAGCCGCGACCCGCTCCGCATTTCCACTCGGCGTAGGCCATGCAGTTGGCATCGTTATCCACCAACACCGGCAGTCCGATCTTCTCCTCGAGAATTTTCTTGAGCGGGACGGCCTCCCAGCCGGTGACGTTGGTCAGATTGTAAACGGATCCTTTCTCAAAATTCACGAAACCGGGCATGCCCACGCCGACTGCGGCGACGCCCGGATGGCCTGCCCGCAAGTCCTCCACGGCGCTGACCATGGCATCGATGATTTCATCGTGATCCCGGAATTTCTGGAGATCGATGGGTGGCGCGTGGTTAATGATGTGACTCTGAAACACGGCCGCCATTTTCACGGTCGTTCCACCAAAATCGATTCCGATGGTTAGGGGGCTGTCGCTCATACCAACTCAAGACCTATCGGCTCAGATTCAAATGGCACGTTTTTTTCTCCAAAATCTGTTCACAAAAATACCCGGGCGGCGACCTGGCGAAGTCCGTCAAGAGTGATGTCCGGATCCACCGCTTCGATTTCCGGCAGACCGCGGGCGATCAGCGCGGCGTCGCCTCCCGTGGCGATGATTCGGGGTTTTCCCGGGAGTTCGGCGCGGATTTGCGCGAGGATTTCCTTCACCAGCCCGCGATAGCCGAAGACCGCGCCAACCTGCATGGCGTGGACGGTGGATTTGCCGATCGCGGACGGGGGCTCGACCAGGTCAATTTCCGGGAGCAACGCGGTTTTCCGGGATAAGTAGCCGGACATCGCGCCCAAACCGGGGGCAATGACTCCACCGCAATAAGCGGGCTTCGCGGAAATCACGTCGAAAGTAACGGCCGTGCCAAAGTCGATGACGATTGCGGGAACGCCGTGGCGGGTCAGGACACCGGCAGCGTTGGCCAGCCGATCCGCGCCGATCTGGCCGGGCTCGGGGTAGTCGATTCCAAGTCCGAGCGGGCTATGGCAATCGAGAAAATGCAGCGGGGTTTTTCCTGCAAAATAATCCCTCAGGACGAGCGCCTTGGCGGGGACGACCGAGCAGATCATCACCGCATCGAAATCGACGTGCTCGAGCAGCGGGGCGAGCGCTTCGCGGGAAATTTCTCCGGTGGACAGAACTCCGCGCCATGACAGCAGTTGGTCGGCATTTCCCAAGGCGAACTTGGTCCGGGTGTTCGAGTTATCGATGAGCAGCCAGGCCATGGATCACCAATGGTTCGTGGTGAAATTCCGGTAGCTGGCCGCTCCGAGGTGCGGAGTTCCCTGGGTTGCCTTGACCACCAAATTGCCGTCGTTGAGGTGCAAATTAAGGGGGTGTGCCAGGTCGCCGGCTTCCACCCAGAACTTGAGCCAGATTTCGGCGGGTGGCTGCCCGGTGCGGCCGCCGAATGTCGTATCCGCGGGTTCGAAGCGCTTGCCGGGGGCGGTTTCCAGATACACGGGCTTTTGCAGGTCATGGACTTTTCCGGGATCGACTTTCAGATGCACGTCCACCCAGTAGTACGAATGATCGCGGGTTACCAAGGTTTCCACCACCTTGCAGCGCGCGGCGGGATCGGGCTGCCAGGCATAGGGACGGAACCAGCTCCACGCCGCAATGGCTGCGGAAATCAGCAGGCAAACCATCAGAGAGTAATGCAGAATCCGGCGCTTCACCCGGCTAGAGGAACCCGCAAGCACCCAAGCTGCAAACGAAAACGGGCGGACCGTGACCGGCCCGCCCGTAGTATGCCAACTCAGTCGAGTTGATTAGAAGTCGTAGCCTTCTTCGCCGTGATCCGTGATATCGAGACCGGCGGTTTCGGCTTCAGCACTTGGGCGAAGGCCGATGAGCGCTTTCACAACCATGGCGATGACGACCGTGCCGACGATGGAGACCACCAGAGTGATTCCTACGGCGATCAATTGCTGGCCAAGGAGACCGCCCTCGGCCACCAGTTTGGCTAGGCCGTTTTTGGCGGCATAAGTATTCACGTCGGTGAGGTTGCCGTTGACCTTGCTCGTGGCGAACACGCCGGTCAGGATGGCTCCCAGGGTCCCGCCGATAGCGTGCACGCCGAAGGTGTCGAGCGCATCGTCATAGCCGATCGCGCCTTTGACATACATCACGAAGATGTAAGGAATGATCGCCGCAAGCACCCCGATGATGACCGCGCCGGTGGCATCCACAAATCCGCAGGCGGGAGTGATCACAACCAGGCCGGCGACGATCCCCGAGCAAATTCCCAGGATGGAGGCATGACCCTTGATGATTTTTTCAACGATCCCCCAGACGAACCCGGCGGTCGCGGCTGCAAGCGTGGTGGTCATGAAGGCATTGGCGGAAACCCCGTCCGCGGCGAGCGCGGAACCGGCGTTGAAGCCATACCAGCCGACCCAGAGCATCCCGGTGCCGACCATGCAAAGCACCATGCTGTGCGGTGACATTTTCTCCTTACCGAAGCCCATGCGCTTGCCGAGGATGATGCAGAGCACCAAGGCGCTCCAACCGGAGGTCATGTGGACGACCGTGCCGCCCGCGAAGTCGATGGCTCGTATTTTCGCGTCGCCGTTCCAGACGCCATTCATCATGCCGGTGACGCCCCAGATCGAGTGGGCCATCGGAATGTAGATGACGAACATCCAGATCCCTATGAAGAGCATGATCGCGCTGAACTTCATGCGTTCCGCGATGGCGCCGATGATCAGCGCCGGTGTGATGATCGCGAACATCAGCTGATACATCGCGAACACGTTGTGCGAAACCCAGAAGCAGTAGTCCGTATTCGGCGCGGAATTCACACCGTTTGATCCGTCAGGTAGCATGGTCGGGAGGAAGAAAAACTCTGAACCGCCGAAGATCGTCCCGAGGAAGCCTGTCCCGCCGAAGTTTTTGCCGAAGACCAGGCTGTAGCCGACGGCCCACCAAATCACGGTGACCATCCCGGCACAGCCGAGACATTGCGCCAGGACGCTGAGGACGTTCTTCTTCCGAACCAGGCCGCCGTAAAACAGTGCGAGACCGGGCAGGGTCATGAAAAGAACCAGCGCGGCGCACGTCATCATCCAGCCGTTGTGGCCCGGACCTGGGATACCTCCGACCTTGGAGGCCCACGGCGCTTCCGCCGTTCCACCCACCCCCACATTTCCGAAATAACTTTCCAGGTCAGCCAGCCGCTGCTCGGTCGTCGCGTCCGGTGCGGGGGCGGCAACCACCTCCGTAGCCGGGGGCGGAGCCGCCGCTTCCTGAGCTGAAACGGGCCCAGCCAAGGGGAGCGCCATTATCGTGATCGCGGCAACTGTCAAAGCCCGCGCTTGTTTGAAATATCGACTGGTCATGGTGGTCAGGGTTGATCGGATGGATTGGTTGCTTGGGCCCGAAGATTCCAAATCCGCAGGCATGGGAGCGGAAAAGCATCCCCCGTGCCAACAACCGCCGCCGGGCTAATTCACTGACATCACGCACTTATGAACCCTAAAAAAGTCGGCGGAAATTGAGGTTATCGCTTGCCATGCTCAAAACCGACCCCTATCCCACCCCCCTGCGGAGCGCTGATCCGTGCCAAATAAATCTGGACAATTACTTCGGAAAGGTAAACTATTTGCCCAACGGAACGTTTCCAGCTGCTATGCGGCACGCGGGATGCTAATCCGATTACGCTTCCTGTCAGTGCCGTGAAAATCGGGACAGTCAAGGACGCAAGCAGCAACCGAAAACCAACATACTACGATGCAAAACTACTGCAAAACCATTGGCGCCTTGGCCGCTGCCTCCGCCCTTGTGGCCGGCAACGCTCAGGCGGAAGTCGAATACGAAATCCACACCGGCTACTCCAGCGAGTACCTGTTCCGCGGCGTCGATCTTGGCCAGGACCTGGTCGAAGTCGGAGTTGACGCAGCCTACGAATGGAACGGCCTGACCATCAGCGGCGGCGTCTGGGCCACCGCGTTCAACAACGCTCCCTTCGCCAGCGATGCCAACACCGCAGGTAACGAGCAGATCTACAGCGAAACCGACCTATATGCTGAAGTTTCCAAGGACCTTGGATTTCTTACCGCTTCCGTCGGTTATATTTACTACTGGAATGCCGGCCACCTCGGAATCGACAACCAAGAAGTTTACTTCGGACTTTCCCGTGACCTTGGATTTGCGACCGCCTCGCTGACCTACTACTGGGATGTCATCAATAATGGTCTCGACAACAACGACGGTTACACAGAGTTCGCTCTGTCCCGTGCGTTCGAGCTTAACCAGTGCCTGACCCTCAATGTCGGAACCAACGTCGGCTACCTCGTCGAAGGTGGTGACTTCACCGCTTGGACTTCCAAAGTTTCCCTTGATTGGGGCTTTGCCGAGCGCGCCAAAGTCTCTCCGTTCGTAGCCGTTTCGTTCGGCTTGGGCGAATCCGATGGAACGATCTGGCAGACCACCGAAAACGAAGTGACGGCTGGTTCGATGCTGAGCGTCAGCTTCTAATCCTGCCACGGGTCGTTTTTGGACCCAAACAATTCGAAGGGCGGTTGCGAAAGCGACCGCCCTTTTTCGTGCGGCCGTCTCATGGGGAACAAATGCCAATTGCAGCTTGGAAATCCACCGATGTGCGGGAAAGCTCCGGTTATGTTCCTTGGCCTCGACTCCTCCACCCAGTCTCTCACTGCGGTTTTAATCGATCCGGGCTGCGATGAAATCGTCTGCCAGCTTTCCGTGAATTTCGGCAGCGATCTGCCCCAATATGGCTCGCCCAGCGGATTCCTTCCCGGCGGCGCGGCTGGCGAAGTGCATGCGAACCCCCGGATGTGGCTGGAAGCGCTGGATCTGCTTTTTTCACGACTGGCGACGGCGACGGATTTGACACAAGTGAAAATGATCGCCGGGTCCGGCCAGCAGCATGGCTCGATCTACGTGGATTCCAGTTTCGACCGCCGTTTGGGAAATCTCGACGCCGGACAGGATCTGGCCGCTCAACTGTCCCCTGCCCTGACCCGTGCGACCTCGCCGATCTGGATGGACACCTCCACCGGCGCGGAATGCGCGGAAATCACTGCCACGCTTGGCGGCGCGGCCGAAGTGTGCGGCCGCAGCGGCTCGGTCGCCATCGAGCGTTTCACCGGCCCCCAGATTCGTCGTTTCTATAAATCCGATCCGGCCGCTTACGGGCGCACGGGTCGCATCCATTTGGTGAGTTCGTTCATCGCATCGGTGCTTGCGGGGAAATCCGTGCCAATCGACTTCGGCGACGGGGCCGGGATGAATCTTCTCAACCTCTCCGAGCTCAAGTGGGACGCGGATCTGCTCGGGGCCACCGCGCCGAATCTCGCTGACAAGCTCTTGCCACCAGCCGCCGCCACGACGGTTCAAGGATCCGTTTCGGCTTATTTCGTCGAGAAATACGGACTTGGGAAAAATTGCCGCACCGCACTTTTCACGGGTGACAACCCGGCCTCCCTCGTCGGGATGGGCGCAACCACCCCCGGAAATGTGGTCATTTCCTTGGGCACCAGCGACACGTTCTTCGCCGCCATGCCGGGGCCAAAAACCGATCCCAACGGCTTCGGCCATGTTTTCGGAAATCCGGTCGGCGGTTTCATGTCCCTGATCTGTTTCCGTAACGGCTCGCTTGCCCGGGAAGCTCTCCGAGACAAGCTCGGCATCGATTGGTCCGCATTTGATCGGGACGCTCTTGCCGCCACCAGGGATGCGGCCGGCCGCAATTTGATGCTGCCATTCTTCGGCCCGGAAATCACCCCGCGGCATGATTTTACGGGTCCGGTGGTTAGAGGTTCCGCGGAGTTTGAGGCCGGGACCGATGCCGCCCTGCAAGTCCGCGCGTTGCTGGAGGGACAATTTCTAAACATGCGCCTTCACTCGCAGTGGATGGAGGTCAAAACGGAGCGCATCCGGCTCACTGGCGGTGCTTCCAAGAACGACGGAATCGCCCAACTCGTCGCCGACATTTTCCAAGCGCCGGTCGAGCGGCTGGACGTCCTGAATTCCGCCGCATTGGGCGCGGCACTCATCGCGGCCGCCGCCGATGGCGAGGATCTGGACACGCTGCAGGAAATTTTCTGCAAGGCCGCGCCTGGTGCCGCGCTACAGCCAGATCCATCGCTTGCGGCAATCTACGACGACGCGCTCGGGCGCTTTCAATCGCTCCTCTCCGCAGCGTTGACCAGCCCCGGCATCTCTCCTACTGCTTCCCGCGATGACGATTGACCATTATGCGAACCGGTTTGTCTGCGACCTCGTCGCCTACGAACCCGGGAAACCGATAGACGAAACCGCCCGCGAACTCGGCTTGGATCCTTCCCAAATCGTCAAGGTCGCCTCCAATGAAAACCCGCTCGGACCGTCGCCGCTGGCAAAGATCGCCATGCGCGAGGCCCTGGATGAGGCCCACATCTATCCGGATGGCGGCGGCTACCGGTTGCGCAGCGCCATCGCGGACTCGTTCGGGATGGAGCTGGCAAATGTCGTGCTGGGAAATGGCTCGAACGAAATCATCGAGTTGCTCTGCCACACGTTTTTAAACCGCGACGCGGAGCTCATTGCCGCGCAACATGCCTTCGTGGTTTACAAGCTGATGGCCACCCTGTTCGGCGCGAAATATGTCGAAGTGCCCGATCCCAGCTTTATCCACGACTTGGAAGCGATGGCGGATGCGATCACGGAAAAAACCCGCCTGGTTTTCATCGCGAATCCTAACAACCCCACCGGCACGATGGTGAATCAGGCGGCGATCGACCGTTTTATGGCGAGAGTGCCCGAGCATGTGATCGTCGTTTTTGACGAGGCATATTTCGAATTTCCCGAATCACCGCCGGACGCTCTCAGGTATGTCCGTGAGGGCCGGAACGTTTGTGTGTTGAGGACCTTTTCGAAGATTCACGGTCTGGCGGCCTTGCGGGTGGGCTACGGTTTGGCTTCGCAAAACGTGGCCACGCTGCTGCAAAAAGCGCGCCAGCCCTTTAACGTGAATTCCATCGCCCAGGCAGGGGCTCTCGCCGCGCTGGCCGACGTCCAGCACATCGAGAAAACGCGTTCCGTGAACCGCGCGGGGATGGCGTTTTACGAAGAAGCACTAGCTGCAAGGGGCCTTGAATACGTGCCGAGTTTCGCCAATTTCCTGCTGATCAAAACCGGCGACGGCGACCGTGTATTCCGCGAGATGCTGAAACAAGGTGTAATCATCCGCGCGATGAGCAGCTACAAGCTTCCCGAGTGGGTCCGGATCTCCATCGGGACGGAGAGCCAAAACCGGCGTTGCCTCGAGGTGCTCGACTCCGTTTTGATCGCCACGGCTGCGGTTTGAAGTTTCACGGCGCGAGTTTGACAGCGAAATTTCGATTACTTAACTTTAGTCATGGGGAGAGGTTTTAAATGGCAAATTCTTTGATTTCAACCAACCAGCGGGAGTTCCATTGCACGCACTGCAAAGGAAAAATCCTGATTCCACGGGATCTCCCTCCGACCACCGGACCTTGCCCTCATTGTGGCGAGGTCATCACTTCTCCGGCCGATGAAGTGCCGGTTTTGCCGGTTTTGCCGGTCGCGGCGATTGAGCCGGTGCCACCGCCCACCGTGCTGCCCGCACCCCGGACCGCGCCGCAACGACCGCCTGCCATCCCCGTCGCGAAGGCCTCGGCCGACCCGCCGCCGGCGGCCGGCGAATTTAAGCCAAAGCTCGAACTCCCGATCCGGGAAGATCACTCGGACCTTAATCAGCCGAAAAAACGCCCCTCGGCCAAGACCGCCAAACCGCAATCCAGCGGCCTGATTTCTGCGATGCTCGTGCTGCTGGCGCTAGTCCTGTTAGGCGGGGCGGCGGTGTGGTTCGCCGCGAAAGAGATGGGAAGAAATATCGAATCGCCGACGCTCAAGGGTGTCGGCAAGCCAGTGATGAACGAAGCGAATTACCTGCGAATCGGCTGGCAAAAAGATGCCTATCAACTTCTCCACGGCTTCCTCGGTGCCGCGACGGGCAGGGAAAAAATTCCGCATATTGTCAATGGCGACCATCTAACACCAAAGGTCGAGGCTTTCTACAGCAGCGGCACGGTTGACGAATCCGACACGCCGGCTGACGCGTTTTCGATTTACGAGTTGTCGTTAGAAGACCGCAAGCGCGGCCTGTTCATGATGATTTACGACCAGCCGCCGCAATTCGACCTGAAGGAATTCTTCCGCCCGCTTGCCAGCCTCGAAGTGCAGTACGGAGTGGACGAAGCGGACGTGCTCCTCGGCACGCTGGCCCGCGTGGAAAATTTCGCGATGGAACCCCGGAAAGTACACGCGTTTTTCAAACGAACGCCTGAAGGACTCAAGCTGGACTGGGAAACCTTTGTCCAAACCAAATACCGAACTCTGCGCAGCTTCGTCGAGTCGCCCGAGGCGGGGCAAACCGGCGTCTTCCGCGTTTTTATCGTAGAGGACGTCCCGGACAAAGGCGGGGCCGTCGCGGGCATCCGCACCTATCGGTTAGTCGATCCGGCCAATAACGGCGACACCGCGCGCGTCAACGTGAAGGTGGACTCGGAGACCGGCCGCGCCCTATCAGTCATCAACTGGCGTGGCACCAAGGAGAACCGCCCGGTCACCCGCAACGCGACGGTGGAACTCAAATGGTCCGGCAGTTCGACCACCACCGAATTGGAAATCAGCCGGTTCATCTGTTGGGAATTCCTCGGACTTGGCGGCCAGGAAACCCCTGCCACGGCCTCCGCCAAGTGAAGGCGCGGATTGAAATGGTGGAGGATCCGCACCGCACGACCATCGCCGCAATCGCCAGCCCTCCGGGAATGGGCGCGGTTTCGCTGTTGCGGATTTCCGGGCCGGATGCGATCGCGATTGCGGACCTTGCCACCGCCGGCAAGGCCTCCAGCCTCCTGCCGCGCACGGTCCGTTACTGCCATGTTAGAGACGGCGAGGGTCAGGTCTTGGACGATGGTTTGATGACGGTTTTTCACGGGCCTGGCAGCTACACCGGCGAGGATTGCGTCGAGTTTACCGGCCATGGCGGGATTCTCGCCACCCGCGAAGTGTTAGGCCGCTTTCTCGCCTGCGGGGCGGTGGCCGCGGGGCCGGGTGAGTTCACCCAGCGCGCCTTTCTCAACGGGAAGCTCGATCTCACCCAGGCGGAGGGCGTGATGGATCTCATTTCCGCGCAGACCCGGCTCGCCCTGCGGGCCGCGCGCAGCCAGTTGGAGGGCACGCTCGGCCGCCGCACCACTGCGGCCCGTGACCAATTGCTGGAAACCCTCGCCCACTTGGAAGCGTGGATCGACTTTCCCGAGGAAGACATCGATCCGCAAACCGGCGCCCTGCTGCGCGGAAGAGTTAGTGCCGTCCTCGCCGTGGTCGATTCCCTGCTCGCCACCGCCGACCAAGGCCGGGTGCTGCGCGAAGGCGTGCGCACCGTGATTTTCGGCGAGCCGAACGTCGGCAAATCGAGCCTGCTGAATCGCTTGTTAGGCTTCGAGCGCGCCATCGTCAGCGACATCGCCGGAACCACCCGCGACACCATCGAAGAGGTGGTGAATTTGCATGGCCTGCCATTGCGGCTCGTTGACACAGCAGGCGTGCGCGAAGCCACCGACCGGATCGAGGCGGAGGGCATCCAGCGCACCGTTCGCCAAATCGAAGCCGCGGACCTGTTGCTGGAAATTGCGGACGCCAGCAAGCCGCGGCCTTGCGATGCGGTGCTGCCGGCCACCTCCGCCAAGCATCTCTTGGTCCTGAATAAAGCCGATCTCGGCGAGCATCCCTCCTGGGCCGGCCTCACCGCCGTGCGGATTTCCTGCACCCGCGACCAAGGCTTCGACGAGCTTTCCGAAGCCATCCGCGCGTCACTCCATTTCAGCGAAGCGGACTGGGGCGAGCACGCCGTCGCCATCAACGCCCGCCACCAAGCCAGCCTGCAGCTCGCGCGGACGGCACTGCTCGCCGCTCTTGAGTTGCTAGACGACCGCTCCGATCCCGAACTCGCCGCGATCGACCTCCGCGAGGCCCTTGACGCGCTTGGAGAAATCCCCGGCAAGGTCGATACCGAAGATCTGCTAGGCGTGATCTTCAGCAGCTTCTGCATCGGGAAATAGAATCAAGTCGAGTCCCCGGAGCCGAGGAACTGCCACGCTGTCATCGGCCCAGGTGAGCGTGCCTGGGGGGTGACATATACCAAACTTGAATAAGTGCCGCCGACCGGACTCGAACCGGTACGACCGTGAGATCAACAGATTTTAAGTCTGTGGCGTCTACCATTCCGCCACGGCGGCATCTTCGCGGGGAGGTTTTGCAGCAAGTCCAGAGCTTGTCGATGCTGATTTGAAATCACCTCACCATCTGCCCAAAACGGCCGCCACTGTCAGGGCGTTTCGCTCACCCGCGCGGACGAGTTTTTTTCCCACCGCCGCCTCGGGGAACTGGGCTTCGAGACAGGGCGAAGCCGTCGCGGAGTCGGCCAAAATCGGATTGTTGGGAATGGAGATTGTGCCCTGGCAAATTTTCCCGCCCCAGGGATCGATGTAGGTGATCGGGATCGACCGAGCGGCTTTCTCCAGCTTGGACGGGATGGCGGTTAGAGTGACGAAATGGGCATCTAGGATGACCCACTGGGCGTTGCGCCTGGCGTAGCGGCGGAGGCTGATCACGGGCGGGAGGCCTTTCGCGAGCGAGGTTGTCAGGCGCTGATGGACGCGTTTAAGCAGCTTTTCCTGAGTCTCGCCCGGCTTCAAAAACAACACCTCCGGGCTCACGAGAGGCAGGAAATGGCCGCGGGTCATTTCATTCGCCATGTCGCAGAGATCGGCGATGTTCACGCCTTTTCGCGACCAGCGGGAACGGCCTTCGAGGTGGCTTGAGGGGCGCATGCCGCGCTGGCGGATGATCGCGGAAATGCGCTGCTTATCGGAGTCGCCGGGGACTGCGTTAGACGCGCGCTGCCATGTAGGGTTGCCGAACCGAAACGCGTTGAGCAGCGCGGTGGGGCCGCAGACGTTGCCGGCGACGACGAGCTGGTTCGCTGGGTCGGGTGCCGCCAATGCGGTCAGGCTGAGCGCCAGAAACAGGCTACTTGCGGTCAACCGGAACATAGGTTTCAGCGCGTCGGTCGTTCGAAGGTTTTGCGTCCTGGCGACCTTGGGAAAGGATGACCCGCGAGTCGTAGCGCATGCTCGCGACGGCAGGTTGGGGAATCGGCACGCGGATGGTTTTCACGGCATTGACGCCGAGGGAGGTGATGTTGGAAATGACCTCGCCGGTCGGCGTGGAAATTCTAACGCCGGTATTGATCAGCGTCTCGGTGCCACGGTTTTGGACCATGATTTCCACTTGGCCATATGGGTTCCGGGAGTCCGCAGGGAGGATCCGCTGCGAGGCCAGGGCCGCGTCATAAATCCCACGGGTCTTCGAGTTGAGGACACGACCCAAGTCCGGCGTGCCTCCGCCATAAAGGCTGTCAGCTCCTTCCTCGCCGCCATCGTTGAGATAGGCGAGCACCAGGTTGGCGGCCTGGCTAACTGTTATGTTCTCGTTTCCCGGCCAGCTCTTCACGGCAGCGATCGCTCCGACCACGATGGGTGCGCTGAACGAGGTGCCGCTGACACTTCGCGCCTGATTGCCGGTCCACGCGGCGTTGACGCCGAATCCCGGGGCCGTCATGGCGACCTGCTTGCCGGTGTTCGAGAAATTCAAATGATTTCCCAACGCGTCCACCGCGCCGACCGCGATGACGCCAGCGTTGGCGGCGGGATAGGAGACGCGGCCCAAGCCGTTGTTGCCGGTCGCCGCGACGATCAGCGAGCCGGCGGTGCGCGCATACTCGATGGCATTTCTAACCAATACGCTGTCCCCGAAGCTGCCCATGGAAATATTGATCAATCTGGCTCCGGCATCGACCGCCGCGACGATGCCTTGCGCTAGCAGATAGCTGTCGGACTGACCGAGATCGTCGGCGATCCGAATCGAGACGATGTCCGCGCCGGGCGCCACTCCGGGGGTCAGCGAGTCACGCCCGATAATCATCGACGCGACCGCAGTGCCATGACCGCTCTGCTGGGTGAGATCTGCGGGGAGCCCGACGAAGTTGAGGAAGGAAATCCCGCTGCCAAACGCCTCGCTGGAGGTCACGCCCGTATCGAGAATCGCGATGCGGACCCCGTTGCCCCAGGTCGAGTTGTCGCCCGTGACGCCGAGCCAATCGAGCAGTCCCGCGCCCAGAGCGACGGCTCCAGGTTGCGCCGTTCCCTCGCCGGGATTCGGGACGTTTACGGGAAAAATAAAGGAAGCTTCTTCGTCACCATCGAGCAGGGACGCCAGGTCATCCACGTCGGAAAAGCCGATCCGCAAGGCATTGAGCGCGTCGAGCCTGCCCACTACGCGGACTCTGCCGCCCGCCTTTTTCAGAAAGGCCTGCAGCGCCGACTGATCTTTGAAAACGAGAATGCGCTGTCCCGGGAGAGCACCTTCCCGCAGCGCTTCCTCGTCCCGCCGGGTTTGAACTCCACGTTCTTCGCGGCGGAATTTCGGCGGAGGCTCTTCGACGAGGGCGGTCCGCTTGGAATCGAGTGCGGCCTTCGATTGACTCGGTCGCGGCCCCTTGCTCGGCGCGGCGGTCCCGGCCAACCAATACCCGAGCATCGCGACGATGGCGAAGCCGGGGATGAGTAGCAGATCACGGCGGCGCATGGCGCAGACTTAAACCTGGATTGCGAGAAACAGCATTAAAAAGTTCACTACAGAATTTCGCATGGCCTATCGGGGACTCATGGCAAATGGTCGCGGCGTGTCGTCCGATCTCCCTACGGAAATGCTATCGAAGAGGCCCGTTTCCGGCAATCCTGCCGGGCGTTGGTTTTTGGCGATCCTCGGACTGTCCCTGGCGCTGTTAGGCGGCGTGTTTGTGTGGCTGATGGGACGCAGTTTCCTGCGCGCCCGCGAGATGCGCACTTGGCCGCAAGTCGAGTGCGTGATCCTGACTTCCGAAGTCGGCGAGAGACGGCATGATGAAAACTCGCCCAGGGAATTTCGCCAGGAACTGAGTTTCGGCTATGCATGGCAGGGCGTGGCGCGCACCGGCGACCGGCTGACTTGGCGCGGAAGCCCGTGGTCGTCGAAACGGGAATTGATCGAAGCTCGGACGGCGGAATACCCGGTGGGAATGACGACGACCTGTCACGTAAATCCCGCAGCTCCCGATTTCGCGGTTCTAAAACCCGACTCCCTCGCGCCCGGATACTCGATCTGGTTTCCGGCGTTGTTTGTCGTCGGTGGGCTTGGGATGGCACTGCGCGCGACCAAGTCTAGCAGCAGGCGGCTTTGAAAAAAGCGCATCCAAGGTTTTTATTGCGTCCCGATATTTTCGTGGTTTAACCTCGCGTCCCGGCGTTGCGTGTCTTGGCAAGTTGCTTTGCGCGGTCATTTCCGGGAAATTTCCTTCCATTCCAGACGCGATGAATCCAGATCGAGCGACCCTCAATTTCCTCAATAGTTTTCCAGAGGAGGCCAGAAAACGGGGTGAAATGCTTCAAAAAGACGGTGCGGTCACCCAGATTTTCGGGAACCACCTGTTCATCCAAGGGCGGGTCGAAGACGAAACCGGCATTTTCCGCACCAGTCTGCGGCTTCAGGGAAACCGCTGGTTCGGCTCGTGCACCGCCGAGGACGAACTCATCGCCGGAGCCTGCCAGTATGCGACGATGATGGAGCGCATGCACCGCGGCGAGGATCTGCCAGAGTCGCCTAACGAATTCGACGACACGCCGGTGCTCGACATCATCGAGGAGAAACTCGGCCGCGAGTTGGACGACAAGGAGGCGGATTTCGTCACCAAGATTGAAAAGCGCTACCGTCGCTACGTGATCGAGGGCGAGCTCCATGACCACGACATGGTTCGCATTACGCCGCGCTGGGAGATCACCACCTACGAGCCGTTAGAGCTGTGGCCGATGCCGCCCGGCGACATCCTCGAGTTCTGGAACTACATCGCCTACGCTTTTTACAAGAAGAAGCTCCCCTACCCCGAGTTCATGAGCGTGATCACCGATCTCGGTCACGTGCAGAAGAAAATGGCGGACTGGGAGCAGGAGCGCGAGGTGGCATCCTGGTATGAACGCATCGAGCAGGTCAACGAGCGCCCGCCGCAGGACGCACCTCTAACGGTCGCCTTCCGCCTTGTCGCCACCATCAACGAGGCCCGCATCGAAGTGAAGGAGGAGAAGGCCGGTGTCTGGGTCCAGCTTCGCGAAAAAAACGAGATCGAGCATTACGTCAATCTTCACCACGAAGCAGCGCTGCTGATGGACGCTTCCAGCCAGACGCTGTGGGAGCACTACCTCGCGTTTTTCCGCAAATACGGCGACACCACCCTCGACTTCGACCAGGAGGAATCCTGCCGGTTTATGAACCGGGTTTTCCGTCAGCCCGCGCTCAAGGGCTACATCGTCAACCTCGACGAAAGGGAATTCAAAGTCTCCGACGAGCGTTTGTCCTGGGTCTGCGAGGACGATCCTTACGATCCGAAAAGCTTCGCACTCCAGCTCGTCACTGCCAGCGGAGAAAATGTGTCCCACTCGGTCCGCCTGTTGCCCGGCCGCAAGGAATTCTATCAGTCCGACGAGACGGTTTTCCCCGGCCCGCCGCGCTGGCTGGAGGAAACGGATGTCATGCCGCGCTACCTGATTCCGGTGCGTGTCATCGACTCGCTTGAAGGCGTGGAATTCCTTCGCAAAATCGGCGCATCCCTTCCCGAGTCGCTCAAGAAACGCGTGGTCGATCTTGAGTTGAAGCCGCGTTTTGAAATGAAGCTCATCGCCGGTCTAACCGCCGCCGAGACCGAGCATCTGGTCATCGACGTAAACGCCATCGAGACCAAGGGCCGCCGCACCGAGCGCCTCACCAAGGAAGGCTGGGAACTCGCCGAACAGCAACCGGTCAAAGGCAAGCAGCTCCTCCGTTTCGCCCGCGAGGATCTCTATCCGGTGCCCGCCATCCTCGATGAAATGGGCCTCAGCTACGACGAGAAGTTGCTGGCCTTCAAATCCCGCATCACCAAACAGTTTCCCGAAAAATTCGCGGAATGGATCAAGGCGATGCCCGAGAACATCGAACTCGATATTGACCTCCGCCTCCGTTCGATCCTAGCCGACCCGGTCACCGCTGCGGTTAGATTCGAAGTCGTCGGCCAGGACATCGACTGGTTTGACCTCCGCATCGTCATCGACGTCCAAGGGGCCAATCTCTCCAAAGCCCAGATCCGCCAGCTCGTCGCCGCCCGCGGTGGCTACGTCCGGATGGACGACGGCACCTGGATGCGGTTAGAAATCAAGCTCGACGCCGACCAGCGCGAGGCCGTCACCCGCCTCGGGCTGGATCCGTTCGACCTTTCCGGCGAGACCCACCGCATGCACGCCCTCCAGCTATCCGATCCGAAGGCTGCCGAGGTCTTCGATCCGAAAGCTTGGGAACGGATCAAGAACCGTGCCGGCGACATCAAGCTCGAAGTCACGCCTCCACTGCCCGAGGCGCTCAATGCCACGCTCCGGCCCTATCAGGTCGATGGCTTCCATTTCCTCGCCTACCTCTGCGTCAACAATTTCGGTGGCATCCTCGCCGACGACATGGGTCTGGGAAAAACCATCCAGTCGCTCTGCTATCTGTTGTGGCTCTTCGACGAACACGCAAAAACGGGCGGCATGAAAAAGCCCGCCCTCGTCGTTTGTCCCAAGTCGGTGCTCGACGTCTGGTTCAGCGAGGCCGGGAAATTCACCCCGCAACTCAAGGTCAAAATCCTCAAGAATCGCGACGACATCAACGTCGAGCACATCCAGAACAACATCGACATCCTCGTCCTCAACTACGCCCAGCTTCGCGTCTGTGGCGAGGAACTCAACGGCATCAAATGGCTCACCACCATCCTCGACGAGGGCCAGCAAATCAAGAACCCGGATTCCAAGGCCGCCAAGTGCGCCCGCGAGCTGGATTCCCAAAACCGGCTCGTTCTAACCGGCACGCCGATCGAGAACCGCCTGCTCGACATGTGGTCGCTGATGGCCTTCGCCATGCCCGGCGTCCTCGGCAGCCGCGCCTATTTCAAGAAGCGCTTCGACAAGCGCAAGGACCCGCTCAGCCAGAACCGGCTCGCCTCGCGCCTGCGCCCGTTCCTGTTACGCCGGACCAAGCTCCAGGTCGCCCAAGACCTTCCGCCGCGGACCGAAGAAGAGGTTTACTCGAAGATGGAAGGCATCCAGTTGGAGCTCTACAAAAACGAACTCAAGCGCATCCAGAAGGCTTTGTTAGGCCTCGATTCCGACGAGGCGGTGAAGAAAAATTCCTTCGCCATCCTCCAAGGCCTCATGCGCCTGCGGCAAATCTGCTGTCACCCCGGCCTCATCGATCCGAAGTATCTCAAGGAGGAATCCGCGAAAATGGAGTCGCTGTTCTATCTGCTAGACCAGCTCCACGAGGAAGGCCACAAGGTCCTCGTCTTCTCGCAGTTCGTTTCGATGCTCGACCTCATTAAGGCGCGTTTGGAACTCGGCAACCGCCCATATAACTACCTAACCGGCCAGACCAAGGACCGGAAAGGCGAGATCGAGAAATTCCAAACCACCAAGGATCCCTCGGTTTTCATGCTTTCGCTCAAGGCGGGCGGCGCCGGCCTCAACCTGACTTCAGCCTCGTATGTCATCCTCTACGATCCATGGTGGAACCCGGCCGTCGAAAACCAGGCCATCGACCGGACTCACCGGATCGGCCAGAAGAACAAGGTCATCGCCTATCGGCTCCTAACACGGGACACCGTCGAGGAAAAGATCCGCATCCTTCAGCATCAAAAAACCCAGCTCGTCACCAACGTGCTCGGCGACGAAGGCTTCGCCTCGAACCTTGGCCTCGACGACCTCCAGTTCATCCTCACCCACACCATCGACGAGGACGACGAGATCAAATAAGGAGTGGGGACGTCTCGTCCCCACGCATGGACGAGGCGTTCATGCCCCCCAACCAATGCCATGCCGGAGTGCGGTGATGTGGTGGAAATCCGGTGGTCCAGCGGACGCAGCCCCCATCGGGGGCGCAACCCGGTTCGCGTGGCGAAATCCCCGAGTTTTGCGGGATCCGCCTCCATCACGAAGATTTCACCATTTCCCCCCTGCCTATCTAGCCTAACCCGGCTTCCCGCCGGATCGCGTTGATGTCTGCGGCGATCTGCTCCGGGGTGACGTTCATTTTTTTCAACTGGGTGATGTAAATTCCGATCATGGCCTCCTCGCCGTGGTCGGGAACGCCAAGAAGGCTCCGGTGGAGGAAGAAGATAAGCAATTGGCGGCGCAGGATGGACTTCACCTCGGGGGAGTGCCGAATGGGCTGAAGCTCTCCGACATGCCGGTGGACAGCTTGGCGCCCCATCCACTCTTTCCCAACAAAAGCGGCAGCGTCCAGGAATGGGTGGCCCGAAATAATTTGAAAATCTGAGCCCGCGCGGCAGGCGCGAAAAAGCGGCTGCGGACCGAATGATCCGCAGCCGCCAAGAGGGCGCAAGGAGATTTCCGATCAGGCAGCGAAGTTCGCGGCGACGGCGTCCCAGTTGACCACGGTCCAGAAGGCGGAGATGTAGTCGGGGCGGCGGTTCTGGTAGTTCAGGTAATAGGCGTGCTCCCAGACGTCGAGTCCGAGGATGGGCTGGCCGTGGGTGCCCCCGAAATTGGCACCCATCGCCGGGTTGTCCTGATTGGCGGTGGAGCTGATGGCGAGATCGCCGTTGTCGGCCTTGGTGAGCCAAGCCCAGCCGGAACCGAAGCGGGTGGTGGCGGCTTTGCCGAAGGCTGCCTTGAAGGCGTCGAACGAGCCGAAGGCCTTGTCGATGGCGGCAGCGAGATCGCCGGAGGGAGCTTTCGCGCCGCCGGGGGCGATGACTTTCCAGAAGAAGGTGTGGTTCACGTGGCCACCACCGTTATTACGGACGGCGGTGCGGATTTCCTCGGGGACGGCGGCGAGATTTCCGATGAGGGCATCGGCGCTGAGGGATTCCAAGTCGGGCTTGCCGGCGATGGCGGCATTGAGATTGGTGACGTAGGCGTTGTGGTGCTTGGTGTGATGGATTTCCATCGTGCGGGCATCGATGAGCGGCTCGAGAGCGTCGTAGTCGTAACCGAGAGGAGGAAGTGTGTGGGCCATGGGAATGAGGAGTTTGGTTTGCGTATCGCCGGACCGTCCGATACGACGAATGAAATCCGGCGAGGGCTTCATACGAAACCGAGCTACAATCCCCCCGCAAGGAAAAATCGTCATGCCACCCGAACTCGCTCCCTACCTGCCTCAGATCGTCACCGCGCTCATCGGACTGTTTTTCGGCTGGCTCTTCACCCGCCTCGCCGCGTCCGGAAAACTCGCCACGGGTGCGGAGCGCCTTAAATCCGAGGAGCGGCGCTCATCGGAAATCGAGGCGCGCCTGGCCCACTCCGCCGCCGAGGCGGAACGCAACGAGCAAGATGCTCAGACATTCCGCAACCAACTCACCGAACTCCGCTCCCGCCTCGATACCGAACTCAGGGCCGCGGCCGAAAAACAAGCGCTGCTCGAACGCGCGGAAATCAAACTCTCCGATACTTTTAAAGCCCTCTCCGCCGATGCGCTGCGGTCGTCGTCGGAGCAATTTCTCCAGCTCGCGAAATCCTCGCTCGCCACCCAAACGGAAGAGGCCAAGGGCGAAATCGAAAAACGCAAGATCGCCATCCAGACGATGATCACGCCGGTCACCGAATCGCTCGGGAAATTCGAGCTCCGCATCGGCGAAATCGAGAAATCCCGCGAAGGCGCATACTCCGAACTCCGCGAACAGGTGCGTGCACTCGGCGAGGGCCAGCTCGGTCTCCAGCGCGAGACCGCCTCGCTTGTCAAAGCCCTCCGCCAGCCCACCGGCCGCGGCCAGTGGGGCGAGATGCAGCTCCGCCGCGTGGTGGAACTTGCCGGGATGCAGGAGCACTGCGATTTCGAAGTGCAGCACAACGCGACCACCGACGAGGGCAAGAAACTCCGCCCCGACCTCATCGTCCGCCTGCCCGGCGGCAAGACGATCGTCGTCGATTCCAAGACGCCGATGGACGGCTATCTCGATGCGCTCGAGGCCAGCGACGACACGGTCCGCGAGGAAGCGCTGCATCGTCACGCCCGCCAGGTCCGCACGCACATCCAGCAGCTTTCGTCGAAGAACTACACGGCGCAATTTGCCCAGACGCCGGAGTTCACAGTTCTATTTTTACCGAGCGAATCGTTTTTCTCGGCCGCGCTCCAAAGCGACCCCGGCCTCATCGAGCGCGGCGTGGATCAAGGCGTCATCCTCGCCACGCCCACCACGCTCATCGCGCTGCTCCGCGCCGTTTCCTATGGCTGGAGGCAGGAATCCGTCGCGGAGAACGCCCGCGAAATTTCCCTGCTAGGCCGCACGCTGCACGAGCGGTTAGGCAAGCTCGCCGATCATTTCTCGAAACTCGGCCGGTCGTTAGGAAATGCGGTGGAGCAGTATAACAGCGCGATCGGCTCCTTCGAAACCCGCGTGCTAACGACTGCTAGAAAATTCGAGGAACTTAAGGCCGCCCCAGAGTCCGCCACCATCGCCAACCTCGAGCCTGTCGATAAAATCCCGCGCGGCATCCAGTCCGTTTTAGCCCCGCCCGCCGTCCTAACACTCAGCACCGCCGACGCCGAGGCCCTCCTCGCCCCGCAGCAGGACGACGACTTCAATTTCGTCCCCGATCCCCCCGCCAGCGCCCGCAGCGCCGCCGCAGACCTGAGGTCGGCGCTGGGGTAAGGGCAGCCACGGCTTGCTTTCGAACTTTCCAACCACCAATGTCCCTGCATGTGGAACCAACAAACTTTGAGCGATTCCCGCTCCAAGCACATCTTGAGGAACTCCGCCGACGCCGCGAAGCAGTTGGCAATCTTCAAGGCGGTTCTACCTATTTCGAAGAGGATCTCCAAATCTTCACCCGCTATGCAGGTGAAAAAGGATTCCACCTCCAACTCGGTCCGCGCGAATTGACCCAGCTTCCCTCGGACGAAGGAAACGAACATCAGGTCTGGTTTCTGGAAAAACGGGGAACGTTTCTCAAGGCCACTTGGCCCGGATTCTTCGGTCTGAAAGTGGTTCACCGCACGGACGAAGATTCACGGGCATCTCCAATCGACTATTTGGAGCGCTGGCAGCTCCACAATGAATTCTTCGGCGACGATGTCCGTTTCCTCGGAGCCCTCTCCACAGACAAAGGATTGCGGCTGATCATCGAACAACCCGCGATTTCCGGAATCCCAGCCACCGAGCAACAAATCCGCACCTTTTTCACCGGTAACGGCTGGCGTCCATTCGTGGCAGATGGAGAAACCGCTTTCCTCGATTCGCTCAATCATCTCGCCATCTCTGACACCCATCGGGGCAACATTATTCTGATGGATGATGGTCTGCTCGCTCCCATCGACCTTCGCGTCCAACGTCTATCCGGCGCACTTTTCGATATTGTCGCGAACCTCGCAGCCAAGTCGTAAACCCCAAACTCCCATGCTCCCCGCCCTCACCGGCCAATCTCCTGAATCCCTCGCCGCGTGGCTGAAGGATGCGGGTGAGCCGGCTTTCCGTGCTGCGCAGATCCTTGAGTGGGTTTGGAAGAAAAAAGTCACGTCCTACGACGCCATGACCAATCTGCCCGCCGTGCTTCGCGGTAAATTGGCGGAGTCGTTTCGCCTAACTTCGCTGGAGCATTCCACGACCCAAGGCTCCGCCGACACCACGCGCAAGTTTCTCTTCCGCCTGCACGACGGCCGCTACGTGGAGAGCGTGCTGATCCCGGCGAATCCGGCGCTCTATGGCGAAAAATCCGATAGACGCACGCTGTGCGTTTCCTCACAGGTCGGTTGTGCTTACGGTTGCAAGTTCTGCGCCTCGGGCCTCGCCGGATTTGCCAGAAATCTCGACGCCTCGGAAATCGCCGGGCAAGTGCTGGCTGCGGAGCAACTTTCCGGCGAGCGCGTCGATTCGCTCGTCTTCATGGGCATGGGCGAACCGCTGGCGAATCTCGACAATTTGTTAGCCGCAATCTCGCTCATTACCGGTGAGAAAACCCTCCATCTCGGCGCGCGCCACCTCACGATTTCCACCTCCGGCCTCGTCCCGCAAATCAAGCAGCTCGCCGAGCATCCGCAACAGATCCGGCTTGCGATTTCCCTGCACGGCGCCACCGACGATGTCCGCAACCAGATTATGCCGATTAACAAAAAGTGGCCGGTCGCCGAGTTGTTCGAAGCGCTCGATGAATGGAATGCGAAGAAAACCCAGAAGCTCACGCTCGAATACATCCTGATCCAGGACGTCAACGATTCGCTGGCACAAGCCGCCATTCTCGCCCGCCACGCCCGGCGGTTAGGTGCGAAGGTGAACTTGATTCCCTACAACACCGTCGAGGGGCTGGAATGGAAACGCCCGCCAAACAACCACTGCCGCGCGTTCCAGGAGGTTTTGAAAAACGCGGGCGTCACCGCCAACCTCCGCCTTGAAAAAGGCCACGACATCGACGCTGCCTGCGGCCAGCTCCGGCTCAAACAGGAAACCGCGGAGGGCATCATCGAAACTCCTGCCAAGCGTTAATCTCCGTCCTTGGACTGCGTGCAGCCTGCTGCCGCTTTGGTGATTGCAGCCTGCTGCGTCACGCCGTGGTCAGCAGGCTGACCGACGCAAAGCGGCAGCAGGCTGCGCGCAGTCCAAGGTTTTCATCAGGGAAGCCAGAGTAGCGCGATGGATTCCACCTTCACGTCGGATTTGGCGGGCTTGATCGATTCCGTTTCGAGGACGAGCGCCGCCGGATCGAAGGACTCGGCGATTTTCGCGATGCCAGCCTCCAGTTCGGCCTTGGCGGATTCTATTTCCTGGGCAACTCCCGCGACCTTGCTGCCTGCAGTGGCCACGTCCTGGTGCTGCTTGTAAGCAGTGCTCGCCTTGCTGATCGACGACGCGCCCCGCGTGATCGAACCGAGGCCGGCCTTGCGACCGAAGAACGTGCCAAGGATTCCGCCGAGTACAGAAACGCCCGCCTGCATCACGGCCGAACTCGACTCGGCCTTTTGCTTGGCGAGCTGGCCTTCCGCAGTTTGCAGACGGGTTTCGAGGGTGGTGATTTTTTTTACGGCAGTCGCCCGCAAGGTTTCCACCGCAGCGTCGCGGGCTTCACGCGCCTCATGCGCCAGCCGCGCCCGGAAGTCGGCCTCGCTCTCGCCGAGCTTGGACCATGCTTTGAGCGCAGGGCAGAACAGCACGTCCGCCCGCTCGTTCCGATAGAGCCACTCCGCGAAATCCTTTTCCACCTGCTTGTAGTTAGACGCGTTCATCGCAAATCCGGGAAGCTCTGCGAAACCCGCGCCCGCGACGGGACCGGCGGCTTCATCGAGCCTGGCCGGCGGCGTCACGGGTGTTTCCCAGTCGATTCCTGCTACGGTGATTGGGTTCACGAGCCGCACCGTGCGCGAGCCATCGACTCCCGCCTTGGCGGAGGAAAAATGGACCACGCCCTCGCGAAGGAGGTGCGGTTGATAGATGATGCCGTCGGCCGGACTCGCGGGTGGCGCGAACAATTCCTTCACTCCCCCGCCGACCATCGGGCGGGCGGCAGGGGTCGGGGAGGCGGCCATACCCGGCATGCCCATCGGGTTCGCGGCGGCGGGTGAGGACACATTTCCGAAATCGGCGCGCTTCGGGTCCATCAGCGTCTTGATCTGGCCGCGGGACAGCGGGCCGGTTAGATAGCTCATCGCCCAGCGCACCTGGAACAGCACCGGATGATCTTCGTGGACGTTGTTCATGAGGAAAATCCGGTTGCCGAGACCCGAGAGGAGGCGCTCCATTTCCGCCCGGTCGAACTGGGCGCTCTGTGATCCAGCGGCACCTTCGAGGCCGTCCAGCACGCGAAGCTTGTCGCGCTCAGTCTGAAGCCGGCCAAGGAACCAGGTGCCGATGTTAGAAAGCGCCTTGTAGTCGAGATCGACCGGATTCTGCGTGGCTAACAAACAACCCAGCCCGAAGGCGCGGCCCTGTTTCAGGATTGTCATCATCGGTCGCTTTGACGGCGGATTGGCGGTCGGCGGCAGGTAGCCGAAAATTTCATCCATGTAGAGTATCGCCCGCAGCGAGGTGGTGCCGTTTTGCGCACGCATCCAACCTAACATCTGGTTCAGCAGCAGGCTGACGAAGAACATCCGCTCGGTGTCGCCGAGGTGAGCGATTGAGAAAATGGAGATCCGCGGCTTGCCGGCGGGCGTGTGAAGCATTTTCGCGACGTCCAGCGGCGGGCCTTCCAGCCACGTCGCGAAGCCGGGCGAGGCTAGCAGGTTGTTGAATTTCAGCGCCAGCGTTTGCCGAGGTTTCTCCGGCATGAACGACTCCAGATCGATCACGCCGACCTTGTCGAACGCGGGTCTCTGGATGTGCCGGATCAACGTTTCCAAAGTGACGTTCTGGCCGTCCGCCCAGGCTTTTTGAAAAATCGCGGCGACGAGGACCGCCTCCGGACTTTGGATTGCGTCCCCGTTTTCGCCAACGAGCGACAGCAGCGAAGAGACGGTGCTTTCCACCCGTTCGCCTAGCAGCTCGGCATCGTCCATGATTTCTAACGGCGGCACTTCTAACGAACTCAGGATGCTAACGGGAATCCCCGCCTTGCTGCCGAGGGTGAAAATATTAATGTCTACCTTGTCGCGCAGCGTGGCGATCCGCGATGGATCCTGGCCCCATTCGGCGAGACCGAACTTCCACAACTCCGCCGTTTTGGCGGCGTGTTCGTCGGGGGTGATTCCTTTCTTCGCGGCGTCGTCCTCGTTGATCCAAGGCCGGAAGCTCTTTGCGTCGAGATCGGGAAACAGCAGTAGCAGATTGGCGATATCGCCCTTGGGATCGATGACGATCGCGGGGATGTTGTCCATCGCTGCTTCCTCCAGCAGAGCCAAGCAGAGCCCCGTTTTTCCTGACCCGGTCATCCCGAGCACGACGCCGTGGGTCACGAGGTCCTTGGAATCATAGAGAATCAAGTCGTCCTGGGCTTTTTTCGCCTCGGGATCGTAGCCGCGTCCGAGGTAGAACTGCCCGAGTTTTTCATAATCGCTGGAGGAAATTGCCATGGTGCGCCGATGCTGCGGCACCGCATGAAAAACACCAGCGGGAAGCTTGAACCGCGCGCTCTATCAGCCCAGGACTTTGCCCTCGAACTTCACCAGCGCGGCCTGGATGAGCGGGTCGTTATGAAATGCGTCGTCCGCGGCGGAAACGACGGGCGTCGGTTCCGCAGGTTTGATTTCCGCCACAGGCTTGCTCGCTGACGGTATTTCAGGCGGCGGCGAGGCGCTGGAATCAGGTGCCGCGTCGATCATGGAATCAAACCCTGAGAGACCTCCGGTCGGGCGCGGTTTGGTGGCGGCGGGAGGCGCGGGTTCGGGTGCTGGGTCGGGCTTCCATTCCTTCGCCACCGGCACGGCGGTCACGGTGACTGGAGTTGAGGAAATGAAATCCGCCCCGCGGGTGAGGACTTTGATCACGTCGGTGATGCGGACTTCGCCAAGCGATTGAATGGCCTTGATGACGCCGAGCTCGAAATGCAGGCGCTTGTTCGTCGCCCATTTCATGCGGCCCTCGGTCTCGGCGAACACGTCGATGGCGGCGAGAATCCGGTCGGGCGCATATTCGTCGGCAGCGGCTAACAGCGCGGTCCACAGCTTGGCGGGGATGCCCTCGCCATCGGCGGACGGGTCGAGCTTGGCGACTAACAAAGCGCGCAGGCAGCCGATGAGTTCGCCGAGAAGTTGGGAGAGTTCGCGACCGCTTTCCGCTTCGTTTTGAATGAGTGAGAGCGCGGCGGGGTTGTCGCGGGCGAGCAGGGATTGAGTGAGAGCGGCGACTTTTTCGCGGGAGGTAAAACCGAAGACATCGAGCACGTCGGCTTCATGGATCGTGTCGCCGCAGAACGAGACGAGTTGGTCGAGCATCGACTGGGCGTCGCGCATGCCGCCGTCGGCGCCTTTGGCAATGGCCCAGGCGGCGGTTTCTCCGAGGGTGATCGACTCGACGCTGGCGATGTGGAGCAGGTGCGCGGCGATCGTCTCGGTAGGAATCGGGCGCAGGTCGAAGCGCTGGCAGCGGGAAAGAATGGTGGGCAGGATTTTATTCGCCTCGGTCGTGGCGAAGATAAATTTTACATGCGGCGGCGGTTCTTCGAGCGTCTTGAGCAGCGCGTTGAAGGCCGCGTTCGAGAGCATGTGGACCTCGTCGATGTAGAAAATCTTAAACTGTCCGCGGGCCGGGGCGAAGCGGACGGACTCGCGGAGGTCGCGGACCTGCTCGACGCCGTTGTTCGAAGCACCGTCGATTTCCAGCACATCGAGCGAGCGGCCCTCGGCGATCTCGATGCAGACGTCTTCCTCGGGATCGAAGTCGGCCTTCGGACCGCCGGTGCAGTTCAGGGCTTTCGCAAGAATCCGTGCGGTGGAGGTTTTCCCGGTGCCCCGCGGGCCGACGAAGAGATAGGCGTGGGCCAGCCGCTTTTGGGCGATGGCATTGCGCAATGTTCTCACGACGTGATCCTGTCCGAGGACATCGTCGAAGGTTTTGGGTCGATATTTCCGGGCGAAGACCTGATAGCTCACGCGGCGGACTGTAGGGATGGCGGCCGGTTTGTCATGGCCGAGTTTTGCGGATTCTGGAAAACGGCGTGACGAAGATTGAAGGGCGGTCGGAAATCGGTAGGGTCTTGGCAATGGATGGGTCAAAAGAAGCAGCAAACCGCAGGAACAAGGACACCAGATGGTTTGGAGGAAAGGACATTTTCTACCTCGCGCTCCTCGCGGGCGGGCTGGTGATCAGCGGAAATTTCCATAAAGTAAAACGCGGCCTGAAGGAAATTTTTTCACCCGTCCCGGTCGCGGCAACCACCGATAAAGCGGAGATTTACCGTCAGGCCGAGGAGCAGATCCGCGCCCGCACGGAGGAGAAATATCAGCTCGAAATCGCAGCCCTGCACAAAAAGCTCGAGGAGGCGGAGAAGCCACCAGCCGAGATCCCGACTCCTCAGGCAGTTCCGGAAATCGAAGTCGGCTCCGTCACCGATGTCCGGAAATTACGCTCCGGCATTCCTTTTAAAACCGAAGTGAAGATCGAGAAAGGCGGCATCGCCTCTCGCGAGCGCGTGGATGAGAAAAGCTACACCGCAAGCTACCAACTCTCGCTGCGCGTGCCGACCCCGGCGAAAACGCTCGCCGAGCTGGAGACATCCTGCCCGGAGCTTTCGAAAATCCTCCCCGGACTGCCGCCACTCGTGGAAAAAGCAACCGCCTCTCCTTGGTTCAACAAACTCTACGAAGACAAAACCACCCGCATCCGCCGCGATGCCAACACGCTTAACGAGCTCCTCACCAAGCACAATCTCTACGACTGCGAAACCATCCTCCAGCTCCAGTCCGCCAGCAGGAAAAAGCTGTTTTTCCTCCAAGCGGAAATGGACGTGGTCTCGGATGGCTCGGACGGCGACCGGCTGCCGACCATGCCGGATGAGATCGTGAATTCCACGCACTATCAGCCGTTCACGAGCTACGGCTGGCCGAAGAAATCCCAGACAGTCAACCCGATGATCGCGGGATTTGAAAAGCGGGTCGCCGCCGCGCAAAAGGAACTCGCCGCGCCCGCCGTGACCGCTGCTAGAAAGTCCTGGCTGCAGGACCGCATCCAAAAGCTGAAGCGTGGAATCGAGGATCTCAAAAACCGCAGTTTCCTCATCGCGGAATACGATCCCTTCATCGTCATCCCCGTCAACATCCTGGTTTCCAACGATCCGTTCGCTCCGAAGGTCGGGGATTACGCGGTGGTCGTTTATGGGAAAAAAATCTACCCGGCGATCGTCGGCGATGGCGGCCCGACCTTCAAAGTGGGCGAGGGCTCTCTGCGGCTCGCCCGCGAACTGAACGGCAAAGCCTCTCCCTACAACCGGCCGGTTTCCGACCTGAAAGTCAGCTACCTCGTCTTCACTGGCAGCCGCGATGCCGAACGTGCGCCGCCGGATTACGAAAAATGGCGGCAGCGCTGCCACGACCTGCTAGGCGACATCGGCGGCGTGGGCGCAGGCTACGAACTTCACGAATGGCAGGACACTTTGCCCAAACCCCCGCCCGTTCCGGCTCCCGCCCCGATTCCAGATCCGACGAAGCCGCTCATACCGCAGAGCGCGCCGCCGGTGGCACCGCCCGGCACCACGCCTGCGGTGATCCCACCGGTCACTCCGCCGCTTCCAGCATCCGGCGCACCCGCTCCCGCGAAAGCGCCCGAATGACGTGCAGCAACAGAAGCAGGCAAATTAACGTCACGCCTGTTTCTAACACAGGAGCCGTCCCGTGCGAACGCTCCCCGGCCAGAAATTTTCCCAACCTTGGTAGATTTCCCAGACCGAATGAAACACCCAGGAGCGCCATGATTCCTGCGCCGACGATCCCGTGCCATCTCATTTTGACCGAAAAAATGCCGCAGATCACGATACCACCGCCGAGGCGAAGCGCCTGTTCAAGGAACTCCAAAGACTGCGGTCGTTTCAGCAAATACATCGCCGCCACGCCCGTCGCCATGATCGCCAGCCCGCAGAGAAATATCGAAAACCGCATGGCCGAAGGGACGCGATCCCACCGCGACAAGCAAGAAATCTACAGGGCCGCCGCTCCAGGCTGCCACTATTTGGCTTCCATCGTTTCAGAGGGGTTCTTACCGTCCGATGTGCCGAGCGGGGGCATTCCGGGGTTCTTGATTCCAATCCCCGACGAGGCGTTTTTCTATAACAACAATACGAACCAAGCTCTACCGATGAACATCGCCAAACTCATGAAGCAAGCGCAGCAAATGCAAGCCGGGCTCGCTGCAAAACAGGAAGAACTCGCCACTCAGACCGTCGAGGCAATCGTCGGCGGCGGCAAAGTTCAGGTAGTCGCCAACTGCGCGGGTGATGTGCTATCGATCAAGATCGACCCTTCGGTCATCGATCCCGAAGACGCGGAATTTCTCGAAGACCTGATCCTCAAAGGCGTTCAGGAAGCCATCTCAAAGGGGAAGGAAAAATCCGCCGCCGAGATGCAGAAACTCACCGGTGGCCTCGGCATCCCGGGAATGTGATTTCAAATCTAAAATCTCAAATTTCAAATCCTCCTCCCCCGTATGCCGTCTATCAGCCGCCGCCTCGGATGGATTCTGGTAGGGACTTCGCTGCTGTTGCACATTTTCACCGTTTACTGTTTCGCGCGGCAGCCGGATCGCTTCGCCGCCTTTTCGGTCATGCCCATCTGGCTTTGGGGCGGGATCGGGCTGCTTCTTTCCACCGCGGCGTTCTACTTTCTCCGCGCTTCGCTCTCGCTGATCCTGACGGCGGTCTGGGCCGTGACCTTGCTGATCGGCGCGGACGAAGCGCGGGTCTTGGCGAACTTCGGCAAGCCCGCCCCGCTCCCCGGTCAGGCCGAACCTCATGATGGCAAACCGGTGATCAGGGTCATCACCCTGAACTCCGCGTACTTCGATTATGGAAATCCCGCCCAGGACGTTGCCGCATGGCAGCCTGACATCGTTCTGCTCCAGGACATACTGCCTCATCAAGTCCAACAAATCGCGGACGTGCTCTATAAAGGCCGCGGCGACTACCGCGCCTTCCACACCAACGGCGTGGTCACCCGTTGGAAAATCCTCAAGGAAACCCGCAATCCGAACCAGCGCGACCAACAACTGACCGTTCTGCTCCCCGGCGGAGCCGAAATCGAGATCGTCAATGTCCACCTCGCCACCGCCGCCACCGATCTTCGCCTCTGGCGCCGGTCCGCGTGGAATGCGCATCGAAAAAACCGACTCGTCCGCCAACGGGAACTCGCATTAACCCAACAGGTCCACGAACAAACCACCAAGTTTCCCCACACCCCCACCATCTTCGGCGGCGACTTCAACGCTCCCGCCACCGATGTCGTGCATCGCCAGCTGGCGCGCGATTTCGTGGACGCCTTCGCCACCGCCGGCACCGGCTGGGGCGACACTTACCAGCGGCGGTTCCCGATCCTGCGCATCGATCATCTTTACGCGACCCGCCATTTCACCCCCGTCCGCTGTCGCGCGGTGACTACCCGCAATAGCGACCACCGGATGGTTGTCGCAGATTTCGTGATGAAATAACCGCTTCATCTTCCACCCACCATCGACTCAAGTTCTTCCCATGACCCGCGAGACGCTTGCCGAAGTCCTCGAAGAAATCGCCCTGCTGCTAGAGCTGAAAAACGAGAACCCGTTCAAAATCCGCGCCTACCGCCAGGGCGCTGAGACCGTTAGAAATTACGATGGCGAAATCGTCGAGCTCGCGGAGAAAAATGAACTCACCGGCATCAAGGGCATCGGCGAGGCACTGCGCGACAAACTTCATGAACTGGCGAGCACCGGGAAGTTAGAGTTTCACGAAAAACTCCGCGCGGAGTTCCCTGCCGGACTTTTCGAACTCTTCGACCTCCAAGGCCTCGGTCCCAAGAAGGTCAAAGCGCTCTACGACTCCCTCGCTGTTAGCTCGATCGCCAGCCTCAAGACTGCGTGCGAAGCCGGGACAGTCGCCAGCCTCCCCGGCTTCGGTGCGAAAACGCAGACCAAGATTCTCGAAGCCATCGCCCTGCGGAACTCCTTCGCCGACACATTTCTGCTGGGAGGCATCACCGCACTGGTGGAGGAAATTACCGGCCTCCTCCGCCTGCACCCGGAAATTTCCCGAGTCTCCCATGCCGGCTCCTACCGCCGCGCCAAGGAAACCGTGCATGACCTCGATTTCCTCGTCGCCACCAAGGAACCCGCCCTCGTCTGCGAGGATTTCACCACCCTTCCGCAGGTCGCCTCCATCATCGCCTGCGGCGAAACGAAAGCCTCCGTCCGCCTGAAAAACGGCCTCCAGTGCGACCTCCGCGCCGTCTCTAACGCCCAGTTCCCCTTCGCTCTGCAATACTTCACCGGCTCCAAGGAACACAACGTCGCCATCCGCTCGCTTGCCCTCAAGCGAGGTCTCTCGCTCAACGAATACGGCTTCACCGGCGAAACCGCCGCCAGCTTCGAAATTAACGAAGAATCCGACATCTACCGCGCCCTCGGCCTCGATTTCATCCCCCCGGAACTCCGCGAAAACCGTGGCGAAATCGAAGCCGCCGCCGACCGCACCCTGCCGAAACTCGTCGAACTCACCCAACTCCGCGGCACCTTTCATAATCACACCACCGCCTCCGACGGCCGCGACACGCTCGAATCCATGGCCGATGAAGCGATCGACCTCGGCCTCCAATACCTCGGCATCGCGGATCACTCGAAATCGTCCTTCCAAGCCAACGGCCTCGATGAAACCCGCCTGTTAGCCCAGATCGAAGCCATCGCCCAACTCAACGCCGGCTACGAAAACTTCCGCCTCTTCGCCGGCACCGAGGTCGATATCCTCAAGGACGGCACCCTCGATTTCGACGACGCCCTGCTCACCAAGCTCGACTACTGCGTCGCCTCCGTCCACGCCTCGTTCACGCTAACCGAAGAGGAAATGACCCGCCGAATCTGCCGCGCGATGGAGAATGAGCACGTCACCATGTTGGGCCACGTCACCGGCCGCCTTCTCCTCAAGCGCGAGCCTTACGCCGTCAATCACGCCATGGTCATCGACTGCGCCGCCGAGACCCGCACCATCATCGAGCTCAATTGCAGCCCGCTGCGCCTCGACATGGACTGGCGCTGGTGGAAGCGCGCCCGAGACAAAGGCGTCCTCTGCTCCATCAACCCCGACGCGCACTCCACCGCGAGGCTGCATCACATCGGACTGGGTGTTAGACTGGCTCGCAAAGGCTGGCTGAGGAAACAGGATGTCTTCAACACCCGGCCGGTCGGGGAAGTGGAGAAGTTTTTGAAAACGTCGAAGTCGAAGCGGTGAAACATCACGACAAGTGGCTGCGGCGTCTCGCCGCAGGCCGTGCTGGATGCGTCTCGCTTCCAGTCTGATTCTCTTCCGCAGCACCGCGCTGATCGCTGATAGAAACGCCAGCTCCTTCTTGAGTTCCTTCGCGCCGTCCAGCGTCGAGCACAACGAATACGCCACATTCGCCGCCGCGTGGCTGTGGCGTCTCGCCGCAGACCATTGCAATTGCCGTTAATCTCGTTCTTGTCGCCCAGGCCGAGGATGTGGTTCGCCGCCGCCGGGAGCAGGGCCAGCACCTCCGCCGGTGTCCCTTCGAACTTGCTGTAGTCGAAGCCATGGAAAAGCCCGCGCAGCACGTCCAGCTTCTCCAACAGGACCTCCAGCGCCTTCTCCGTCTTCAAGGTCGGCGTGCCCTTGCCCTTCGCATCCGTGTAAGTCTTGAGCGCATTCTTCAGCTCCGCCGCGATGCCGATGTAGTCCACCACCAAGCCGCCTTCCTTACCTGCAAACACCCGGTTCACCCGCGCAATTGCGGCACTGCGGATTCCATCCGCACATAGCGGCGGAACAATTCCTCCGCGGCATTCTGCGGATCCGTCATCACCGCCGTCCTCACCTCGCCGAAGCGGAACGCATTCTCCCTCGGACGCACCAGTTCATTGAACGCGAACTGGCAATCCTTCGGACCACGCACCCGCGCGCTGATGCGCTTCACCTCTTTCTTCATCGCTTCCAACACCGCCGCGAAGGCCGCTGCATCGTAATCGGGAAACAGAGCCTTCACCCGATCCGGCATTTGTTCTTCTGCGAAAAAATGCAGGAAACACGGCTGCAGGCAATTCACCACCACGCCCACGTTCACCACCTCACCGGTTAGCGGATAGGGCAGAAATCGGAGCAACGCATAGTTGCAGACGGCTTGGGTGGGATTCATGGCAGTTTCCAGAAAGCGTCGGGATCGGTGAAGGGCAATTCCAAGGCGGAGATTACCCGTTTCATGTCCAGTTGCACAGGCAAACTCTCGTCGCCATCCACGTGCAACCATTCCGGCGGAAGCTCGGCAAAAATCGCCGGGACTTCTGCCAACGCGGCTTTCATGAGCGGTTCCATCTGTTCGCGGAACCCCTCCGGCCATTGCTTGAGCATCCCGCCGAAAACATGCGCTCCGAAAAACCGCTCGCGGTTGAAATCCGGATCGAATGCCAGATTGAAATCATAGGCCCAAAGCATTTCCCGTCGCGGCTGATCCACCCACAGCGCCCCTTCCGGATCGTCAGCCGGTAACGGCGGAAACTGGGTCACCAGCAGATTCGGATTCCCCCCGAGTTCCGAAAGGCTGCGGTCCTCGTTCTGAATCCACAGATCCAGCAAAAGCAGCAGCGCCATCGTCTCTTCCGGCCACCCCTGCGCGGCCGACCACGTCAATTCCTGCCCGTCCTCGATCCGCAAGGAAGCAAACACCCGTCCTTCGCCAAGTTCGCGGATGTCCGGAAACCCGCTTTCCTCGATCAAAGCATGGGGCACCTCCCCCATCTCGAACATCGGCAGCCCCAGCGGGGCACTCGCCAACGCGCAATTCACCAACCGGTTCGCCACCCACTCGCAACACAGTGAATCCAACCCCGCATACGCGCCTTTCACGTAATAGTCGAAAAAGCCCGCCTTACAGAGAAATGGCTTGGTCATGCCCTGCACGGCACGTCCGATGACTTCGGTAATGGTGATGGGTTCGTTCATTGTTCCGATTCGTTTCTTATCTCTTCACTTCAACGTTCGATGCTATGTGTTCGATATTCGCTGAATGCCGGTGAAGCCGATGAACGACGCGCTCGTCAAGGCATCCTGCATGTGCTTCGCCTACCCGTTCTATATTTTCAATTACCTCCCGATACCTGTGAATCCTTGATTAACTAATTCTTCCTGATCGCGGGAAGGCAGCAGATTCTGAAGTGCAATATTGGTTTCATCAACGCGCTCCCACTGCTCACGTGCGATAGCAAGGCGTCCAGAGTCAGCTAGGCTACGCGCTTGCGTCTGATCGTTCATTTTGGATTGCATACCAATGAGGTATTCGAACCTACCCCGAAGGAATTCTGGCACCCTGCGAAGAATCGTATAACACAGAATTTGCAGTTGGTCGGTTAGTTCCTCAAGGCGGCGTGCATTGCCCGACTCTAGCACATATTCCTCCCGTTTCAGCAAATCGTTGAAGTGTTTTCGTTCACGGTCATTGCCATGCTCCAAGACTAGGATTTCGCAGCGGTCTCGGATGTCTTCGTATTCCCTTCTTTCGGTATCGAATCGCTTGCCTTTTGTGAGGCGGCCCACTTCGGCCGCGCACCGCCGCTTTTCATCTTCGAGTTTATAGCGATCATCTGTACTGTCGTCGTCAGTAAGCTTGGATGCATCTCTTTCGAGTTCTACCACACGCTTCAGCATCAACTTCAAATCCTTTGCTGCCTCGATATTTCCGAGATCTACGACCGTATCGATCTCATCTTCAATCTTCTCTAAAAGGCAACGTGATTCGTATGCGAGAGTATGCGTTTGGACATCGCGGAAAGTTGGTGCAAACACTTCGCGAAATTCTTGGTCACAAGCCTCCACATACACCGTGAATACCAAATCTCTCGATTCGCTGATTTCAAGTTTCACGTCAATGTCGGTACCCTTGGGGAGATCACGCGTGAGCTGTTGACCCGAAACTTTAAGATAGCCCACGGTTTTTGCAGATTCCGGCAGTTCTTCGACACTTCCCTCTTTCACGATAAGATGGATCACGTCCTCTGCTGCCCCTTTAAGAACTGTTCGATTCACTGTATAGGTCTTTTTGCTTCGCCCTGGTAGCAAGGTGTTGCGTTGGGCCAATAGGTCGAGCCGAGCCTCACCGGTGTCACTATCGTCGATCTGCAAGCAGATGTCTTCCGGAAGCAGCTGACCAGCAACACTGAATTTGCCATGCGCAATTTGAATCGACTCGAAATCACACATGACTTTTTCATGACTTTCTCCGAGCACTTCGAAGCTGAAAATATTGTATGAATCGGCGACTAGCGGCAAATCTTCCGATATGCGCTCGCGCATTTCTTTAATTCCACTGTCGAATCCCCCGTCTTGGCGGCGTATCCGATAAGAACAGCCCTGCCATTCACCCGTCACCTTAGCAGCGAACATTTCTTCAGCTTCGCGAGTCGCTTTGGGATAAACTGCCTTCACCTGTAACTTTGCAGTGGTCGGTGCCTTCCCGGTAATTACAACTTCGTCAAACTGCTTACCCGCAGCGAAGTAAGCAGCTCCAATGGCGATGGCCGTCGTTGGATCAATGTCGCAGGCGACTGTCACGCCGACACACTCCTCGACCCGTTTGCGGACACATGGCATCAGTGTGGAACCACCAACCATCAAGATAAACTGTAAGTCCGAAGGCTGCAGACTATTGCGTGTGAGAATTTTGCGGACCATCTCTACGGTTTTGTCCACTAGAGGTTGGACAAGTGCTTCATACTCGGACCTGGCGATTTCAACAGTAACATCAATCGCTTCTCCAGTGTCGTCTTTTGTACTAATTTCAACTTCCGCAGAAGTTGCGTGAGAGAGTTCTACTTTCGCCTTCTCGGCATGAAACACGAGTTTTTCCCATAGCGCATTCCAACGCCCTGTCCGGCTTTTTAGTTCTGCAAGGAGATTATCGAAATGCCCCTCCAGTTCAAGGCGCGGAACGAGCACCTTCTCTGCGACCAGTTGATCGAAATCCGCGCCACCGAGATAATTGTCCCCCTCATGGTCGACGACTTTTAACTCTCCGTCGGCAGCGATCCGCACCAGTGCGACATCGAAGGTTCCCCCACCCAAATCATAGACGAGCCATGAACCAACCTGGAGGCTTTTGCCCTTTTTATTGGCATATGCCAGACTTGCTGCAATCGGCTCCTGCAAGAGAACAACTTGCCTGATCCCGGCCTGCTGGCCTGCTTGTTTCGTCGCGTTGCTTTGAACAGTGTCGAAGGACGCTGGAATTGTGATTACCGCTGCATCGAGTGTCTCACCTGTGTGTATGAATCCCTTCAGTTCTTTGAGTATGAGTGCTGAAAGCTCCACTGGCGTCTTGCTTTGACCGAGGGAATCAATCGAGTAGGACTCACTCGTTCCCATTTTCCTCTTAAAGGTCGCGACGACGTTTTTTGGATCGACAAGCATGAAATCTCGCGCTTTGTCGCCCACAAGAATACGCTCTTTGCGGAAGCCCACGACCGACGGCATTGTTTCTTTATGTCCGGCCGGGTTCTTGAAAATTTCGACATGTCCCTGGTCAAACTTGGCGATTGCTGAATTTGTCGTGCCAAGATCGATTCCGAAGTTGATAGTTTTATTGCTCATTGGATGTGATGATGTGAGTTAAAGTTGTTTAGTTTGAATGCCAGCGACGACAATTCCTTTTTGTACGATTTCCGATTGCCTTGGATTGTGCCAGAAGCGAATTACAGGTTTTAGTGTTTCGATAATCACGAGGTTCTCTGCTGAGTCGCCGGCAACTCTTCCTTCGACGTCGGTGCGTGTTTCGTTGAACGCTTGGCCAATTGGGTCTTCAAAAGTAAGTTGAAAATCCTGCTCAAATAGCTCCTTCATACGGCGGACCTGCCGGGTGATGCTATCGTTGTCTGCAAGCTGATCTGTTTTACGTTCCAGCTCAAAAACTTGGTTGAGTAATCGGAACAGTGATTTTGAGTGATTAGTAATTTGCATCTTATTTGGATGAAGATTTCATGATTTCGACAAGAGTTGTGATCATACATGCGTTCCAGTCGTGGCGTGCCGAGAGCGTCTTTTTTGCTTTGGCATCAGTGTTCGATGAGATGTGGACACTGCCCGCTGACTGTTGAGCCACAACCTTATTCCATGGTATCATTTGCAATTTGGTTGTGAATACACCAGTTTCGAAACCGAGGCCTTGTTTTCCTACTTTTACAGCACCAATGCTCACCATCTCGCCACGCTCAAATGCAGAGAGCATACCTGTCAAAATAGATGTTGAATAGAGTCCAATAACACTTTGAACTGCCGCAGAAAAGTTTCCCTCGCCAAGCCAATTTGTTTCGATGACTTTTCCAGTCACGTCACACACCGCTAAAATTGAGTCAGCTCCAGTCTTGACCCCATTTGTGTAATTGATAGTGATTCCAAATCGAACAGCTTTTAGCTTATCAGCCGAGATACTCTCTTCTCCCCAGGAGAAACGAGTGGGTGTGATTTCCAGCTTACGTTCCCGGAACCAACTTTTAAGGTTTAACCGCAGTGAAAGCCTGGCCTCGCCCTTCTTCTTCTCATCCTCGCGCCGGATCAGACCCTCTACAGTGGTTCGATCTCCGACAAGACGTTCTTTTGTGGTCTCTGATACATTAAATTGTTCAGCTGCTTTTAATGCACATTCAGAAACAACGTAGTCACCTTGGTGATTCGCAAGAGCTATGCTGATGCTGCGGTAAGCTCGACACATGTCTTCGCGTAATTTTGCTCCATGTTGTGCTGGCAACATGTTCAGAAACCTTGCTTCATCACCCGCATAAGCTAATTCTGTTTCGATGTCTTTGGCGGCACTGTTTTCCAATTTGCCTTCGAGAGCGTCCAGTATTTCTCTGCGACGAGCAAAGTGACGACGAACCGGTTCTACTGCTTCATCATAATCCGTGGCAGTGACCGGAAGTCTCGTTGCGAACAGTGCGGTAACCGCCTCATAATTTGCAATATCAAGTGCTATCTTTAATGCCGCCGCCAACCTTCGACTAAAAAACGGGCTAATGAACTCGATAAAATCCTCATGCTCATAATCATCCGTATCCGCCCCTGCGATCTCGGCGAGAAGAGGATATGGAGCATGCGTTTGGGAGTTGAAATATTCCAACTCGCCGAACATTAAAAACCGCTTCAACATTGGCATGCGAAACACAGCCCAATGATTCGCATGCCAACCATCGTCATCCAGATCCGCGAGAACGCGATGAACGACTTCTTCAGTGATGCTGAGTTCTGGTAGCCAGCCAAGCGCTCCATCGTTCAACTCAAGTTCTGCTCTAAGTGCACGACGGCGACGGGTCAGTGAGCCGAGCAAGTTTTCCCACTCGGTTGGTTGGTCAAACCATTCGTAAGCCTCTGGCTGTACGTGTGTTTCAGTAAGATTTAGGACTACGTAAGGATTGACGTAATCGTGGGGTCCAATTTCTTTTGGGATGTTCAATGACCAAGGTGGTGTGGTAAAGGATTCCGCGCATGTCGGGCATCGGACTTCTGATTCAGCGAACGCACCATTGGCGGATATGCTTTGGCTGCAGTGCGGACAGACAAATTTGTATTCCTTGTTCGACACAGGGTGCGCAGCGGATGGCTTTTTCTTCAATGCGTCTCCAACCCTCGGCATCATTTTGAGGGAGTTTTCGTAAGCGTCGTTGAGTTGTAACGAATGCCGACATGCGTGATATGCATCAAGTCCACGACCAAGACGTTCATTCATCAAAGCGATATTATAAAAGAAAACACATTCGTCGGGATTTTCATTTGCAGCTTTTCGATAAGCTGTCAGCGCTGCTTCTAAATCTTTAGTTCTTTCTCTTGTAATGCCGAGTTGGTTCCAATCGGTCGCAGTACATCCGCGGCACGTCACGAGAATTTCTCGGGCTTTCAATTCGGCAGCTGGTTCCTTTAAATGTGAGAGTCGGCCTGCCAGATTTCGCCAATAAAGAGCGTTTGACGGATCGGCCTGTGCCGCCTTCCGGAATGCATCACGTGCCTCTTCGTGTTTCCCAAGATTTTGCAAAGAACATCCGAGGTTGTTGTGCGCACTGGCACCCGATCCAGCCGCGATCGCTTTCTGATAAACTTTGACGGCTTCGATGTGGTTTCCAGTTTCAGCGAGAGCATATCCGAAATTGAACAGTGGGCTTTGAGCATTCATCCCGTGTTCGAGTGCGCTCCGATAGCACTCAATCGCAATCGGATACTCCTTACGACCATAGTGCTCGTTGCCGCTTTTTTCCAAGCGCTCAAGTTCGGTCTGTGGATTGCTCATTTTCCTAATTCAGGAGGTTTATAGACGAAGTGCAATGATGGAAATCCTGGGATGGAGCAAGCAAGTCTCGCGGTCTGCTACTTTTCCCATTTCCTGACATCAGGTAATATTTTGGCAGAAGGCCCGCGTGACTGATGCTGTGGCTGCGGATGTCGCCCTCGCCGCTAGAATTCGAACTCATCGAGCCATTGGCGAGCAGCAGCGCCATCGAGCCATTCGGCGCGAGGTGGTGGAGCATGTGCTGGACCCAGGCGAAATTGGCATTTTTGTCCCTCGCTTCACTCACGACCTGCGGGGTGCCTTCGGGTTTCAGCGGAGCGCATTCGCGCATGGCAGTCTGCGGCGGCGTGCCGTATTTGCCTCGGTTTTGGTAGAATTGAGCATGCGACGCTAACTCCGCTTCGCTCCGGTTCCAACGCGCGTCGCCCTCCAGCTTGCCGTCCCACCATTCCTTGATGTTGAAGGGCGGGTTTATCCTCCCGTTGGGACGATCTGCGGGATGGCCTCGCGGGAGTGAACGCGCTGCCGCGCTGGGCAGTGCCATCACGAAATCCGCGCGGAGGTCCGGGTGCTGGTCGCGGGTGAAAGTGTCCGCCGGTTCCTTGCCGAAGTCGAAGTCGATGCCCGGCGTCGTTGCACTATGCCGGGGCGAGCCGCAGATGGCCATGTTCATCGCCGCCAGCCGCCAGGTGGTGGGATTGCTTTGATTCGGCTGCTTCCGCCGCAGCCTCACCCTGCGGGCGCGCTTCGCACGTCTCAAATGGGCGCCCCACGCCCATTGGTCCTGCCCGAAGACCATGATGTCGCCGATGCTGCCGCCGCGCTCCTCGATGAAGCGCTCCGATTGCACGAAGAAACCGCCGGAGCCCATCGCCGGGTCATCCACGCGGCCCTGATAGGGCTCGATCATTTCCACGATGAGGCTGACGATGGAATTTGTGATCCCAACGGGATAGGCGGTGATAGCGAAGGGTGAAACCCTGGAATCATGGGGCACCGGAATTCCGCGCCCCAACGGGGCGCGCGGAACGGAGGGTCGATCGGAACCATGACGGGCCCCGTGCGTTCCGTCCGCCCCGTTGGGGCGGAATACGTGTGATCCCGAGGTTTCGGGGTGATACCCCGGACTATCAACGTAAACGCCGTTGGCGTGAAAGATGGAATCAATCCCAGACATAGCGTTCATCATATTGAATGGAGTATTTTTCCAGGAGGCTACGGTATTCGTCTTGGAACGAAACCTTCCGATGATGTTCCTGCTGGCCGGCGATGTAGCGGATGACGGCGGGCTTGTGGCTAGGGCTGATGGAAAACGCGCCGTAACCCGCCTGCCAATGGAAACCGCCGAGCCGGGGGAACTTTTCATGAATCCACTTGGTGGCACCCGTTTTGATTTCCTTGACCAGATCGCCTACCGTGATGGTGCGCGGCAGCGGACAAAACAAATGGATATGGTCGGCCACGGAATTGGCGGCGAGGAGATCGCCACCGCAGCGCCGGATGATGCCGCCGATGTAGCCATGTAACTCGTCCCGCCAGAGATCCTCGATCAATGGCGCGCGGTCCTTGGTGCTAAAGACCACGTGAACGAGAATATTTGCGAGGGATTGCGGCATGATTTCAACGGTTCAGCAGCATTCTGCGTCCTTCAGCATCGCCGCGATTTCCGCCTGCCGTTGGGCGAAGGAGTCCGAGACGTATTTGAGGAAGATCAGGCCAAGCACCGCGTGCTTGTAAACGGCGGCGTCGAGATTGGAGCGGAGCTTGTCGGCGGCGGTCCAGAGCTTCTTGTCGAGCTCGCGGAGGAAGGCTTGGGAGGAGGTGGGGGGCATAAGTGAGTGAAGAAGTGCCCAGTGAGCAGGGTAGCGAAGACGTTGCGGACTCTGACTTCCAGAGGCTAACAAGCAGGTGTCCGGCGGGAAGGAGAAAGCGCGTGATTTTCAGAAAAGAGTCGGAAGGGATGCGGATCGTATGGATGACCTACAGAGCGACGGGGGCGAACACTTTTTCCAACCTGACTCCGGGTGTCCCGCCGGAACACAGCCTCGGCGGGGCTAATTTCTATCATTCCGATAGGATCGAAATTGCTCGCGCGGATTTGGGCAATTGTGGCGGCGATCATCGGTCGCCGCGTGTCGGGGAGGCGGTTCGCGGCGACCAGTGATCGCCGCTACCGGGTCGAAATTTGGCTCTTTGCGTGGCGGCGGACCCGCGGCTTATACTCCGCGCATGGCAGCCGCTTCCCTCGATCCCACTTGCTCAGCGATTCTTGTGGCGGCGGGATCGAGCCGGCGGATGGGGTTCGACAAGCTGGCGTCATTGCTGGGCGGAGTGCCGGTATTGCGGCGGACTCTGGACGCGTTCCTGGCGGCGGATTCGATCACGGAAGTGGTGATCGTTTGTCCTGAGGAGCGGTGGGAATTGCTGGGTGACGGGCCGTTTTCAAAACCCGTGACGCGGGTGGACGGCGGGGCGGAACGGCAGGATTCTGTGGCGGCGGGGCTGGCGGCCGTTTCCTCGAGCTACGTGGCGGTGCATGATGGCGCGCGACCGTTGATTTCACCGGCGGACATTGATCGCTGCGTGGCGGCTGCCAGAGAGCACCGCGCGTCAGCCCTGGCACGACGGGTGACGGAAACCTTGAAGCGGTCCGATGCGAGGAACTTCAGCGCGGAAGGAATCTCGCGGGAATCGCTGTGGTTCATGGAGACGCCGCAGGTGTGCGAGGCGTCGCTGTTAGCGAAAGCCTGCGTGGCGGTGGCGGACTGGGGAATCGCGGTCACCGACGAGGTTTCGGCGCTGGAGGCGATCGGCATGCGGGTGAAGTTCGTGGAATCGCAGCGGCCGAACTTAAAGATCACGACGCCGGCGGACCTGGCGCTGGCGGAAGCACTTTTACGATGAGCAAGGCAATTTACGAATGGCGGCAAATCCCTAACGGGCCGCGACTGGCGGTGGCAACGGTGGCGGAATCCGAATGTGCGGCGCTGTCGATTTACATTCCGGCGGGGAGCCGCGATGAGCTGGATTTGCCGGCCGGCCTGGCGCACTTCGTCGAGCACATGGTCTTCAAGGGCACGGAGCGGCGGAGCGCGCGGAACCTAAGTTTCGAGATTGAAAACGCGGGCGGCCAGCTCAACGCCAGCACTTCGGAAGACCAGACGGTGTACGAGGGCCGCGGCGAGGCGGATCTGATGCCACTGCTGGCGGACGTGCTCTCGGACATGGTGTGGCACGCGACCTTTCCCGAGTCCGAAATCGGGCTGGAGCGCGAGGTGATCGGGGAGGAGATCACGATGTATAAAGAGTCCCCGGCGGACCACATCGGCGACTTGATCTCAGGCGCGCTGTGGGGCAGCCATCCGTTAGGCAATGCTATTTCCGGGTCTTTGGAATCCATTGCGGAAATCAGACGCACCACGCTGATCGAGTTTCGCAACCGCCACCATTTCCGTAGCGACGTGGTGATCGCGGCGGCGGGTCCGTTCACGCTGGACGAGGTGCTGGCGATGATTTCTCCGCATCTGCCAGAAGAGTTTCACATGGGCGGCAAACCGCTTCCGTTTGAGCGGGCAACCGCGATTCCACAATCGTTGACCGACGAACGGGAGACCGACCAACTCCAACTCGCGCTGGCCTGGCACACGCCGGGCCGCCATGCGGAGTCGCGGCATGCGTTGCGGATGCTGAGCATCATGTTAGGCGAGTCGGCGAGCTCACGGTTGTTTCTTGAACTGCGCGAGGAACGCGGACTCTGCTATCAGATCAGCAGCGACGTGACGTTTTTCGAGGAGACCGGCGCGTTTGAAATCAGTGCGGGCCTGGACCCCGAGTCGCGCGACGAAGCGCTGGCCTGCATCTACCGGGAGATCGACGATCTCGTCACGAACGGTCCCCGCGCCGGCGAGCTGGACCGGGCGAAGCGTCTCACCATCGCGCAAAGCAAGCTCGCCTTCGAATCGACAGGAGCCCACGCCGCGTGGGCGGGCGAAGGGGTGCTGGATTTCGGCCACATCCCCTCGCCTGCGGAATGGCGGGCCAAGGTGATGGCGGTGACCGACGCGGAGGTGCAGGAAATTGCGCGCGAGGTTTTCCACGATCGCAAGCCGGCGATGGCGGAGATCGGCGAACGGTGAAGAACAGAAATTTTAACCGCAGATGGACGCAGATGAACGCAGATGGGGAAAATTTGAGAGGTAGATAGAGAGAGGATGAATATCGCTGAGTCTATTCATCCTGTCTTTCATCTGCGTCCATCTGTGCCCATCTGCGGTTGAGAAACTCTTCCATTAGACCCATATCATGCCAGACCCGTTTCAGCCATTCACCCAGCAGCACTTCATTACGGTCGCAATCGGCTTCGCGGTGGTGGCGGCGTTTCTGATGGCGGGCATCAAGGGTGGCGGCAGCCGCAGGCGGGCGACGGCGGTATTGGCGCTGATTAACTTCAGTGCATTGCCGTTGAGTTTTGCTGCTTGGTATTCGGTCGATGCGCCGAAGTCGCTGGAGAATTTCCTGCCGCTGCACCTCTGCGATGTCGCGACTCTCACCGCGGGCTTTGCATTACTAACCAAACGTCCGCTGTTGTGCGCGTTGACTTATTTCTGGGGCCTCGCCGCGACCATCCAAGCGCTCCTAACACCCGCGCTGTCGGTGGGATTTCCGCACCTGGCGTTCGTGATGTTTTTCGTGCAGCACTTCGCCATCGTCGCGACCGCGTTGTATTTGCCGATCGTTGAAGGCTGGCGTCCGCAGCGGCCGTTGTGGAAGGCTCCGTTAGTGATCTACGGCTGGTCGGTGGTCTATCTGATGGTCGCGATGGGTGTGAACAAGCTGCTGGGAACCAATTTCGCCTTCGCCTCGCGACCGCCGGACAATCCCAGCCTCATCGATCACCTCGGGCCGTGGCCGTGGTATTTGGTATCGATGCAGGGAATCGCGGTGGTGTTTTTCTATCTGCTGGTGCTGCCGTTTGCGAAAGTGTCCCGACTGTCTCAGTCGGGTTTCAAAACCGAAGAATCCGGCTGAGACAGCCGGAACACATTTCATGTCCCAGCCGTATCTCTCGCTCGAAGCGCAATTGCACGACGCCTTCTGGGAGGCGGAGGATGACGGCTCCGAGGTAGGGCTGATGGCGACATTTCTCCGGAAATTTCCGGGTCCGGCGTTAGAAATCGGGGCGGGCTCGGGACGGCTGATGTTTCCACTCGTGCAGATGGGTCTGGAGGTGGAAGGACTGGAACTTTCGCCCGACATGCTGGGGTAAACGCGCTCCAGACTTTAGAAAAGTCCTCCGACACTTTAGAAAAGTGGCCGTTTCGTGCCCGATCCTGAGCCGTAGAAAATCGCCCAAATAGTCCTGTTTTTGCGGCCTTTTTCCGTGACAGATCGGCGCATTTTCATCACTCTTTCACCACGTAGTTTTGTGCCCGCCGCGATCGTGATCCGTCACCTTTGGCGTAGCTTTCTGGCCTGACCGCGCTCCCCTTGCAGCCCATCACGGCACGGCCGTCAGCGCGACAAACATCCAAGTGTCCGTCGCCGGACAGACGTAGAGATTGGTCGCGTCGATTGAGCGATCCCCAGCCACTCCCGGTGCCGTGCCGCTGGTTGGCGTGGCGATCCGGAGGTAGTGAGACCCCTCCCAAATGAGCAGGCCGGTATGATACTGCTCGATGCCAGCGCCGTCGCAGTAGGCGAGCGGTGGGTATTTCGTCTCACCGGTGGCGGCCGGAAGTGTCGTGGCGAAGAACGGCCCGTTGACCGCGGTCAGCACGCCCGCCGCCTCGATCACCTCCAGATAGGCGTAGCCGATGCGCGGCATCCGCGCGGTGACCTGGACGAGCGCTCTCCATGGCTCGCCGAGCACCGGCTCGTCCGCCGTGAGATTGTACGTGGCCATCCCCAGCGCCGTGGCGTCGTAGCCGCCGCTCGGGTCGAGGGGTGAACCCGTGGCTCGGGTGGCTATCACGGCCGCAAGGTAGCGCAATTCCGCGCTGCCGCTCGGGTCGATCACCAG
>JANMSI010000071.1:0-25374 GCA_031389115.1 Akkermansiaceae bacterium | reverse complement strand
TTATCCAACCGCCATGCCCGGCACGGGAAAAAGTTGGCGGTTGGAAACCGCCGCCAGTGCGAACGCACATACATGAAATCAACCGGTGAAAGTCCGAGTCTTCCCGAGACGAGCTACGGGAGAGCAGCCGGAGGCAACTGCGTCGTCGCGAGACGGGGTGGGGAGCAGCCCGAGGCGGACCTGCGGTCCCAAACGAGAGTGAACCCGTTTCGGTTTACAACAACGGCGAGCCTTCTGGCTGATGGCGAAGCCTGCCGCATGAGCGGCAACCGTTTCCTCCCACATCCCTCGTTCACGGGGGAGAAACGGGCTGTTGTGGATGGCTGGGGTGAGAACGCAGGGAAGGTCTCATGTGGACGCGTTGAGAGCTGTCCGGGCAGGAATCCGCACGCCCGGAGCCGGGCAGCAGTCAGAGTCGCCATGGTCGTGACGAAGCGGGGAATGGGAGCGTAGCGGACATGGAGTGCCCGGAGGGGAGCCCCGCGAGGGGTGAGCGATAGCGAATCAAATGCCCGTGGAGCGAAGGGCGGCAGGAAGGTGGAAAGGCAAGGACCATGAATCGCGAAGAACCATCCGCGGCAGTTCCTCTATCAGTCAAGATGGGGGATAAACAAGCGGAAGAGGACCTGTGGCAGCGCCACAAGGCCGAACGCGGCGTATGGACCAAGCCGATGCTGGTGGCCCTCGAAGGAGGGTTGAAAGGAAACAAGTGGTTCAGCCTGATCGACAAGGTCGGCTCAGAAAGAACCCTTCAACTCGCTTGGGAAAAGGTGCGCAAAAACGCCGGGAGCTGCGGCGCGGACGGCATCACGATAGGGCGCTTTGAGCAAGACAGCCACAACCGGCTGCTCGCCGTGAAAGAGCGCCTCAGCAAGGGCACCTATCAACTCGGGGCCGGTCAAACGGGTGTGGATCGACAAACCAGGCAGCGCGGAAAAGCGACCGTTGGGGATACCCACGGTCACCGACCGCGTGGTGCAGGCAGCGGTGAGAATGGTGATAGAACCCATTTTCGAAAACCGCTTCGCCAAACACAGCTACGGATTCCGCCCCGGACGCGGTTGCAAGGACGCGCTGCGGCGTGTGGAAGAACTGTTAAAAGCAGGGAGTCCGCACATCGTGGACGTCGACATCAAGGGCTACTTCGATGCGATTCCCCATGACCGGCTCATGGCACTCGTGCGCGAGCACCTTGCCGACGGACGGGTCCTGGGGTTGATCGAGGGGTTCCTCAAACAAGGCGTGATGGAAGGAACCGAACTAACCAAAGTCGTGGAGGACACGCCCGCAGACGAGCCGCAAGGCACGCCGCAGGGTGGAGTCATTTGCCGGATTGTTGGATGGGGCAGTTAGTCCGGCCATGTCGCTTCGCTCCATTGTCCACTGCTGGCTAACATTTACCTCGATCCGTTGGACTGGCTGATGGCCGGACTTGGCTTTGAAATGGTGCGGTATGCCGACGACATGGTCGTCCTCTGCCGCAGCCGGGAAGAAGCCGAATCCGCGCTCGAAAAGCTCCGGGAATGGATGGCCGGGGCCGGATTGACATTGCATCCCGACAAAACCCGCACGGTGGACATGAACCTGGCAGACAGTCATTTCGACCTCCTCGGCTACCGGTTCAAACGAAGCCGGCGGGGGCGTCTGATGCGGCTGGTCCGGCCCAAAAGCCTGCGCAAGCCGCGCGAGTCCATCAAACCCCGGACGCGCCGGGCCAGCGGAAAGAGCATGCAAGCCATCGTGGCGGACCTAAACCGGACACTACCCGGCTGGTTCGGCTACTTCAAACACGCCAAAGCCAGCGACCTGGGAGGGATCGACGGGTGGATCCGCATGCGATTGCGGTCCATTCTAAGAAAGCGGCGCGGGCTGAAAGGCCGTGGCCGCGGGATCGATCACCAGCGCTGGCCCAACCGCTACTTCACAAAACTCGGGCTCTTCTGCCTGCTGGACGCCCGGGAATCGACATTTGCCAGCCTCCGTCATGGAGCAAACCACTGACTGGAGAGCCGGATGCGGGAGATCCGTCCGTCCGGTTCGGAGGGGGGAGCGGGGCGCAAGCCCCGTTCCTACCTCTATCGGGAAGCCCGAGCTTTACCTGCCAGAGGATGCGCTTAGCCTCTCGGCCAGCGCGGAACCATGGCGGAAATTGAAAAACTCGATACCTTGCAAGCGGTGGAGCTGGCCGAGGGCATCGAAATCCGCCTGCGGATGGCCGGGCCGATGCTGCGGGCGGGCGCCTATCTGATCGACCTGCTGATCCGGACGGCCGCCCTGCTGATCGGCGGGATCGCTGTAAGTTTCGCGGGAATCGCCGTCGGCGAAAATGTTGTCGGCGGGGTGATGCTGCTGGCATGGTTTCTCCTGGACTGGCTCTATCCGGTGGTGTTTGAGGCCGGAAGACGTGGAGCCACGCCGGGGAAACGGGCGATGGGATTGCGGGTGGTGCAGACGACCGGTTCGCCAATCACGCTGGGCCAGGCGGTGGTGCGAAATTTCCTGCGCTTCATCGATGGAATGCCGTTCTTCACTTATTGCTTTGGACTAACAAGCTGTCTGGCGACCAAGCGCTTCCAACGGTTAGGCGACCTTGCGGCGGGCACGCTGGTGATTTACGACCGCATCCCGCCGCTGCCGGTTATGGCCGCGCCGCCGCCGATGGCCGCGGTGCCGCTGCCGGTCGGTCTAACGGCCAATGAGATGCGGGCGCTCGCCTTGTTCCGCGAGCGGGCCGGGCTGTGGTCCGACGGCAGGCGTGCGGAGATCGCCGACCAGGCGTCGGTGCTGAGCGGCGCGACCGGTGCGGCGGGTGTTGGCCGGCTGATGGCGATGGCGCACTGGGTTCAGGAGAAAAGGAGAGCGCAATCATGACCTCCGGCGATTTCGAACATCGGAACGGCGAACGCTGGGCGGAGTATGAATCGCTGGTGATTCTGATGGAAAAGGGCAAGGCCGGACCGGCGGCGGAGAAGCTGCCCCGCCTATTCCGGGAGCTGAGCCTGGACCTGTCGCTGGCCGAGTCGCGGATGTACGGGGCGCGCATCACCGAGCGTCTCAACGAACTGGTCATCCGCGGCTATGAGCTGATCTATCGGACACGGCGGGGAGGGTGGGAAAACGCGGTGGCCTTCGTCGCCGTGAAATTTCCCCAGGCCGTGCGCAGGGAGTGGCGGTTGTTCTGGCTGTGCAATGCGGTGTTCTGGCTGCCGTTCTTCGCGCTGCTGTTGTCCGCTCATCATGATCTGCGCTGGATCCAGGCGATACTGGGGGCGGACGGGATGGCATCGATGGAACAGATGTATGGAGGAAAGGAAGAACAGCTCAGCCACCTGCGCTCGGAGTATGGCTCGAATTTCATGATGTTCTGTTTTTATATCTATAACAACGTGGCGATCGACTTCCGGATCTTCGCCGGCGGCATGGTGGTTGGCGTGGGCACGTTGTTTTTCCTGCTCTTCAACGGACTCCACCTGGGAGCGGCGGCCGGCTATGTGAATCACGCGTGCAATCCGGAGTCGTTCTGGTCGTTCGTCGCCGGGCATTCGTCGTTCGAGTTGTTAGGCATGGTGGTTTCCGGAATGGCGGGCATGCGGCTCGGCCTGGCGATTCTGCGCCCCGGGCGCCTGCCACGCGTTAGAGCATTGGTGGAGGCTGCGAAACAGGCGCTGCCACTGATCTACGGCGCGGCGATCCTGACTTCGCTTGCCGCGGTGATTGAAGGATTTTGGTCGGCGCAGGCGATTCCCTCCAACCTGAAATACACGGTTGGGATCATCGGCTGGATTCTGCACATCGCGTATTTTTCCCTGGCAGGAAGGAGGTCCGGCCATGCGGCTTGATACGGTGACGGCGGAAATCCGCCCGCGCAGCGACTGGGAGGCGGTGGACCTCGGCTTCGCGATGGTGAGGCGAAGTTTCTGGCGCTGTGTTACAGTGTGGTGGATGGCTGTTAGCATTCCCGCACTGATCGCGGCGGTGCTGCTGTGGGATCATCCGCTGGTGTTCATGGTGCTGTTCTGGTGGTGGAAACCGGCGGGCTCGCGAATGGTGTTGTTCGAGCTGAGCCGGCGGCTGTTCGGCGAGGAACCGTCGTGGCGGTCCGTCTGGCGCGAGATTCCGCGGGCGTGGACGAGGCGGTTTTTCTATCGGTTCCTGTGGGCCCGGTTCTCGCCGTGGCAACCGGTGACGCTGGCGGTGGAGGACTTGGAAGGCTTGCGGGGAAAGGCCTACAAGCAACGCTGCGGCCAAGTGGTGCGCCGCGGCGAGAGCGTGGTGATGTGGATTTATTTCCTCTCGGACGCGGCGGCGGTCTGGATCGGGCTGGGAATTCTCGGGATGGTGATGATGTTTCTGCCGGACGGGCAGGATGCGTCATGGCAACTGGCGTTAGAATCCTGGGACCCGAATTTTCCATTTGAGCTGCCGTTGCTGATCACCCGCACGGTGACGGCGTGCGTGACGGCGGCCATGTTTCTAACCGACATTTTCGTCATCGGCGCGGGGTTTGGAATATATATCAACAACCGCACGTGGATCGAAGGCTGGGACGTGGAACTTGCCTTCAAGCGACTGGCGCAGCGGTTGGGCAAAGTTGCCGTGGTCATCATTTCCTTTTTCATGCTCGGACTCTCCGCCCACGGTGACGAATCGCGGACACCGGCCGAGGTCATCCGCGAGGTGAAGGAGGACAAGGCTTTCACCGTCCACACCGTCACGGAGCGGGTCCCCAAGGAGCGCGAGTCGCCGGCGGGATGGCTGCCGGTCGAGTGGATCGAGGTGCTGATGAATCTCGTCATCTACGGCGCCGCCGCGGTGCTGCTAGGATTCATCGGCTGGATGGCGTGGAAATATCGCCACGTGTTCCTGATCCAGCGGGGAGGGGTGGCCGAGCGGGTGATCCGGCCGGCGGCGCGCGTGGTGATGGGCCTGTCGGTTTCTCCCGATACGCTGCCGGAAGATGTGCCGAACGCCGCGTGGGCGCTGTGGCAGCAGGGCCGGCATCATGAAGCGCTGGGGCTGCTTTACCGCGGGTCGATTTCCCGGGTGATGGAAATGGGCCGGGTGGAAATCCACGAGTCCGACACCGAGGGCGACTGCATGCGGCGCGTGGATCAGGCCGGCGCGGTGGTGCATCCGGATTATTTCCGCGGAATCACCGGCATGTGGATCCGGCTGGCCTATGCGGGTGTAAGTCCGGCGGAGTCCGAGGTCCGCGCGCTATGCCAGCAATGGCCGTTTGGTGAAAGGAGGGTGTCGTGAAATTTCGTTGGCCGCTGGTGGCAGCGCTCGCTCTAACGTCATGCGACTACGAGGAGGTGAAGCGCGACATCGGCTACAAGGGCAGGGCACGGATCAATCCATGGCTGGCGGCCGAGCGCTTCGCCGCGCAATACGACGGCGAGGTGCGATCGCTCGCGGCGTGGACCGCGCCGGAGGTTGACGACGCGTTGTGGTTCGTGCCGGCGATGATTCTGGGCAACGAAAGCTTCACGCGCCGCATCGAAAGCTGGGTGGAGGAAGGCGGCCATCTCGTGCTGTTGGTAGAGCATGCGGACTCTGAATCCAGCGACTGGTCGCGGCATTCGATGGAACCCGAGTTGCCGTCCGCACTCATCGGGATGTTAGGCCGCGCGGGGCTTGAGCTTCAGGACGGGCAGGAAGCTGAAAATCCGGTGACGGCCTCGACGGTTGATTTCGAGGGGAAATCTTACGAGGTGGACGCCAAGTCCGACGCCCGCGTGTCCGTGGAAGGCGAGGAGCCGGGAGTTTTCGCCACGACCGAGAGCGGCGACGGCCGGATCACGGTGCTTACGGACGCGCGTTTGTTCCGAAACCGATGGATCGGCGAGAAGGACCATGCTGCGTTGTTAGATGGCTTGATCCAGGCGACGGAGTATGAGGGCAGCATCGGTTTCCTGCGCGGCTCGGGACTCTCGCTGTGGGGATTGCTGGGCGATCACCTCTGGCCGGTGCTGACCGGCCTGGGAGTTCTAACGCTGCTTTGGCTGTGGAAAAATTTCACCCGCTTCGGCCCGATTGAGGCAGCCGAAGGAATGTCGGCATCGCGAGGCTACGACCATCACTTGGAAGCGCTCGGCGATTTCCAATGGCGGCTCGACCGGGCGCTCGGCTTGCTGGCCCCGATGCGCGCACAGGTTGTCGAACGCGGCCAACGGCTGATTTCCCGTGCGGGGCGCGGCGACGATGACCTTTTCCAATTCCTCGCTGACCGTGGCGAAATTTCCCGCGAGCGGGTTTCCAAGGCGCTGTCGGAATCCGCTCCGGCAGACTCCGCCGTTCTAACACGAATCACCGTCGATCTCCAACGCTTGCTCCAAGTCCTTCACTAACGAATCCATGAATCCAGATCCCTACGCCCCGGTCTCCCAAGAAATCCCGCCTGTCCGAAGTCTGGCGGAATTGATCCAGCGAATGCGCGAACAGGTCCGCCGGGTGATCCTGGGTCAGGACATCGTCATCGAGCAGGTGCTCGCCGCTCTGTTAGCGGGCGGGCATGTGCTGCTGGAAGGCAAACCCGGGCTGGGCAAAACCCACCTCGTCACCACGCTCGCCAAGACCTTCGGCGGGGCGTCGGCGCGGATCCAGTTCACGCCGGACCTGATGCCGTCCGACGTGACAGGCTTCCGTTTGTTCGACATGAAGAGCCAGACGTTCCAGCTCCGGCAGGGGCCGGTTTTTACGAATCTCCTGTTAGCCGACGAGATCAACCGCGCGCCCGCCAAGACCCAGTCGGCGCTGCTGGAAGTGATGCAGGAGCAGCAGGTCACCATTGATGGCGAAACGCTCAAACTCACGCCGCCGTTCATGACCCTCGCCACGCAAAATCCCGTGGAACACGAAGGCACCTATCCGCTGCCCGAGGCGCAGTTGGACCGGTTCATCATGAAGGTGCTCATCGACTATCCGGTTCGCGAGGCGGAGTGCGAGATCGTCGCCCGCGCCGCCGCCGAAACTCCGGGCATGCAAGACAGCGGCGTTTCCGTGATCTGCGGCCCCCGCGAAATTGTCGCCGCCCAGCAGGCGACCGCCGCCGTGCAGGTGGTTCCGGAAGTCGTGAACTACGCGGTCGCGCTGGCTCAGGCGACGCGTGAGTCGCGGTCGATCTCGCTCGGTGCCGGAACCCGCGGCGCGATCAGTCTGGTGAAAATCGGCAAGGCCTTCGCCGCCCTCGACGGCAGGGGATTCGTCACCCCGGACGACATCAAGCGAGCCGCGCTGCCGGTGCTGCGCCACCGGGTCCAGCTCACGCCCGAGATTGCGATCAGCGGGCAGGATGTGGACGAGGTGCTGCTGGCCATCGTGGAAAGCGTGCCCGCTCCGCGGCAATAGACCATGAGTCCGACCTCACGTCTCCTAACACTCGCTGCGGCGTGGCTGCTTCTCGCGGTCATCGCCTCGGCGGTGCCGACGTTGATGCAGCCGTGGCTGTGGCTTGGCGCGGGCGCGGGTGTGTTGATTCTAACTGACGCGATCATCGCATGGGTTTGGAAGCCGTTGGAGTTGCAGCGCCGATTGCCCGGTCGCTTCGCCCTGGGGGAAGCGGGCGAGGTCCGGTTGAGCGTGAGAAATGATTGCAGCCGTCCCGCGCTGGTGGAGATCTTCGATGGCATCCCGCAAGGCGCGGTGGCTCCCACCTTGCCTTGGGCGGGCATGGTGCCAGCGGGCCGCGAGATCCGCGTGTTTCATCCGGTGACCTTGCGGGAGCGGGGCGAGGCGGTGTTTGGCCCGGTGCAGATGCGACGATTTTCCCCGCTGGGGCTGTGGACGCGCAAGACCCTGCATCTGGCCGATGAAACGGTGAAAGTCTATCCAAACTACGAGCCGGTGATTCGTTTCGCGCTGCTCGCGATGCAGCACCGGGAAAGCCCGCTGGGCATCGTCCGCCGGCCGCGCGCGGGATCGAGCCGGGACTTCCACCAGCTTCGCGATTATCGGGACGGCGATCCGTTAGGGCAGATCGACTGGAAGGCCACTTCACGACGGCAGACGTTGATCAGCCGCGACTATCAGGAACAGCGCAACCAGTCGGTGGTGTTTCTGCTGGATACCGGGCGGCGGATGCGTGCGCTCGACGGCGGTGTACCGCAGTTCGATCATGTGCTGAACGCTATTTTGTTAGTATCGCACCTGGCGCTGCGGCAGGGCGATCAGGTCGCGGTGAAATCGTTTGGTGGCTCGGATCGCTGGCTGCCGCCGGTGAAAGGTTCGCACGCGATGCCGGTGTTGCTGAATCACCTTTACGACTATCAGACCACGCCCGCGCCCAGCGATTTCTCCGGCGCGGTCGAGCAGTTGATGGCACGGCAGCGTCGCAGGTCATTGGTGATCCTGCTGACGAACCTGCGCGGCGAGGACGGCAAGGAGCTGGTGCCGGCCTTGCAGGTTTTAAAATCCCGCCACCTAGTCCTGTTAGCCAGTATGCGCGAGCAGGCGGTGGAGCACGCGATTTCAGATCCGGTGGAGTCGTTTTCGGCCGCGCTGAAATTTCTCGCGGCGGATCGCTACGTGCGGGAGCGCCGGGAAATCCTGGCCACGCTGGGCGCGTCCGGGGTGTTGACGCTCGACTCGACGGCGCCCGACCTCGCCGTGGACCTTGCGAACCGCTATTACGACATCAAAGCGGCGGGGCGGATCTAATTACGGACCCCGCGCGATCACGTAATGGAGATGTGGCCGATTTGTGGCACCTTCATTTCCGTAAGGGATAGCACCAAAGCCCCCCAAAAGGGCCCACGGGCGTCGGAAATGGGATTCCGACGCCCGTGGTCATTTTAAGGCTAATTTCCATTCAGTGGGATATTTCGACCCCTGAAAATTTTTCTTCTATAACGCGATTACGTGTTGAGTTGTGGCCGGTTTGTGACAATGTCGTCGCGTAAGGGATAGCACAAAGCCCCCCAAAAGGGCCCACGGGCGTCGGAAAAGGGATTCCGACGCCCGTGGTCATTTTAAGGCCTGGTGATTTTCAAACGGATGAAACGCCGTCCCGCGCTGGCTGCTAGAACAGAGTCCCGAGCGACGAATTGAGACACGGTATTGGTGTCAATAGCGGCGGGTTGCCAGTCGATCAAATCCGCAGCGACTTCCGAGTTCCATAGGATGTCAGTGGCGGCCGGGTCTTTCGTTGCAGTGATGGTTAGATAGCCGCCGCTGCGACTCGAGGTAGCGGTGGAAATGCTGGAAGTTCGAGGATTGAGACCCAGCGCGTACTCGATCAGGTTGGGAAGCGCATCGCCGTCGGGATCGGCATTTTCCGAGCTGATTGCGGGAATTGCGAGTTGCGGAGCGGTGAAATTTGCGAAGCGCCAGGCGTCGAAGGGTTTGTCCTCAATGGCAACTGCGGCGGTCTGTAAGGGATCGCGAACCAACGCGAAATCCGCAGCGATGGAAACCACGACGGTCCGCTGCCCTTGGGCGATGTCATCCGAAATGGGAGTGATCTGCAACGGGATGGAAGCTTGGCCGGCCGGAATGGTGACCGTCGCGGGAAGCGCCAGAAAATGACTGCTGGAGACTGCGGTTCCACTCACGACGAGCGGGACTAACAGCGGCAGCGTTGTATCGCCGGTGCGGGTGATCGTGACGAGGCCGGCTTGCAAGTCGATCTCACGGGCGATCAATCCGGTCGCGGCGATCGTCACCGCGGGCAGGCTGTGCCAAGCCAGCGCGTAGGGCGTGTTGGTGTTCGAGGTGTTTTCAACAATCAATGCATAGGAACCCGGAGTCAGGGCGGATTGATAAACGAGTTCGACGTTATCGACGCCGCTGAGGCTCTCGGCCACCAAGGCCCCAACGGTGAATCCAGTGGCGCGATGGAGTCGGAGGTTAAGATTGGCGAGAGTCGCAGTGAAGCCATTGAAAAGGGTTTTCGCGACGGCGCGGTGCCAGATGAGGGCGGCGCTGAAGGGCGTCGAAGGCGCGCCGGGCGCGACGTTGAAAAAGTAAGTCCTGGTGGAATTGCCGGTCGCCGATTCCGCGCTCCAGCCGCGGAGATTTCTCGCCACGCTGTTGGAAGCAATCGCCGGACCGGCGCGGAGAGCGTTGTAGGCGTGATTTACATTCAGGATCCCGGCCCCGTATTTGAGATCCAAGGGCCGGGCGGGGGTGTTGGCCCACGAGGGAATTTTAACGGCGGATGCCAGCAGCAGGGCCTTGACGACGCGCGGCCTGTCGGCACCGGTTAGAGAGTAGGGCGCGGCCGTTAGTTTCGAGTAGAGCAACGCGCCGGCGCTTGCCACCATCGGCGTGGTCCAACTGGTGGCGTCTTCTGGAGTGGCGCTCGGGGCGACGATGTCGGGCTTGATCCGCCCGGCGATGTCGAGGGTGGTGAATCCCGCGCTGTGCTCGCCGTCGTCGCGACCGACGGAAATCGTGTGGTAACTCTGGCCGAGCAATTGCGGAAGCACCGTGGACGCCCCATTGTCCATGCCGACGACGCAGACGAAGCCATCGCGGTTGATGGCGAAATCGAGGCGCTTGTTGATATCTGTGGCCCCAGTGTCGGTAACGTCCCCGCTGCGAGCGATCCAACTATGATTCTCTACCGCACGGGTTTCGACCGAGGGGAGGCTGCCGCTGCCGTGATTGAGAAGCCCCGAGCCGAACCAATCGCTCGCGAAATAGACGTCCACCGCGCAGTTGCCGGTGATGAGGCTGGTCGTATTCCCGTAGAAATTGGTGCCGACGTGGGTCCCGTGAAAACTCGCGGCCGTCCCCTGCGCTGCCGATTGGTTGGTGAAAGTTTTACCGGAAAAAACCGGCAGCGCGGTATCCGGCATGAAGGCGAAAGGCGGCGAGTTCGTAATCGAAGCCTCCACCTGCGTGAGGCCCTGGCTGGGCGCGGAAGGAAGATCGGCGGCAGCAAGCTGCTGCAAGCGCGTGTAGCCGACCTCGTCCCGCCAGTCCGCGGAAAGTGCGGAAATTCCCCCGATGAAAACGGCGGTCAAGATACCGGCTTGCAGTCGAAAATTTACGGAAGTTGAAATTTGGAGCACGAAGACAAATTGGGTTTCGTGAAAGTTATTCCCGATCAGCGCTGAAGCAACCTGAGGATGGGCGGCAGGGTCTCCCGCCACGCGTGGGCCACGGCGCAGCGGATGACGGCGTCCTCGTCGTCGCGGCGGGGAAAGCTTCTGCTTTCGCGAAGTTTTTTAGCGGCGCGGGTGATGGCCGTGAGTTCGGGAGCCATGGAAAGCACTCCCAGCACCGCAGCCAGCGCGATGGCGGCAAGAAACGTCGGGATCGCCCAAGCGACGGGGATCCTGCCTGCGATCATCGCGAAAATGACCACGACCGCAGTGAGCGGCGGCACGGCCATCCCGAACCGGCGAGAGCTTTCGCGGGCGCTTGCCGCCTTCGGATCGTGTTCGCGCCATTCCGCTAGGGCTTTGATCCGGAGTTGCCGCCCGAACTCCGCCGCGGATTCCTCGGCGCGATGAATGACCGCCGCGTCATCCGGCAACGGCATCCATTTCCCGAGATCGCAACGACAGGGGCGCAACCCTTCCCCGGAAAGCACACGCATCCCGAAATACCAGCGCGCGATTAATGCTGCGGCGATCGGAAGCAGGGAAATGAGCAGAAGCAGGCGCCACATGCCGGAAAACTGAGACCTTCGCCGCCGATGACAAAGCAAAACCCGCGCGACCCTTGGTGGCTGTCGCGTCTCGCGGCAGGCCGTGCTCGCGGCGTCTCGCCGCGAGTCCTTTATTGGCACTGGTGGCGAGACGCCCCCAAGCCACGGCCTACTGCTAGAAGCAGCAGCCACTATTTCCTTGGCGACCCCGCCGCGACCCAGCCTTTCGGATCGTCCGGCCACGGATGGCGCGGGTAGCGGCCAGCGACCTCCTTTTTCATCTGTGCGTAGCCGGTTTGCCAAAACCCTTTCAGATCTTTGGTCATCTGCCACGGCTTCTGGCCCGGCGTTAGAATGTGCACCAGCAGGGGCACCCGGCCGTTGGCGACCATCGGCGTTTGCCACATCCCGAACAGATGCGACACCCGCGCGGAGATGAACGGGTCCATCCCGTCGGCATAAGTCACCTTCGCCGTCTGGCCGTTTGGCAAATCCACCCGCTCGGGACAGTACGTGTCCAGCGCCGCCCGTTGCGCAGCGCTGAGCCATTCGCGAAGCACCCGCCAGACGTTCGCCTCCTTGATTTCCTTGTAGCTGATCGAGCCATGGCAAATCTGCGCGATCGCATCCGCGCGGTCTTGCTCCGTCCATCCCGGCATTCCCAGCTCCGGCATCCAGCGGCCGAGCGACGCCAGCCGGGCCGTCCATTGAGTCACCGAGTCGTCCCAGTTTTTTAAAATCAGCTCGCCGGAAAGTACCCGAGCCGCCAGCAATTCCGCCGCCGCATCGAGGTTCACTCCGTGGTCGCTCTCTTTTGCTTCCAAAACGAGATCTCGAAATTTTGTCTCTTTCCGTGCCACCACGCGCCGCCGCGTCTCGTCCCAGGCCGCGCCATCGGCCCTCGTTAGATCTTCGGGAAACAACTCCGCCAGCCACGCCGGGTCGATCGCCGTCGCCCGCCGCAGATGCACGATGATTTCCCGCGCCTCCACCTCCGTGATCTCCGCCGCCACGAACGCCGGGGCGTTTCGAACGCACGAATCCTCGTCAAGCCTGCCCTTGCGGTTTCCCACCAGCTTGCACGCCAGCGTCCCCTGGCTCAGGCGGATCGCCAGTTGATCGCTGAACGCCGCCAGGATCGCCTTGCCCACCGCCTCGTGATTTTCGCGAAAGTCCACCGTGCGCCACTCCCAGCCGAAGCGCTTCACCATCGCGCCCAACCGATCGAACCCCTGCGCCGTTTCCCGCGCCCCGCGCGCCATCACGCCGAGTTGATCGCAGCGCCGCGCGTTGAAGCCCGTCGCCTCCGCCGATTCAAACGCCCGCCATTCGCCGGCGAAGTCCGAGTCATCGTCCGCGAAAATAAAATCCTTCCGTCCCGGCCCGCCGCGTTTGTTTGTGAAAATCCCGTCACCCTGCACCGTCGCCGCGATGAATGCCGTCTCCGCCACACAGCCGTGCTCATGCCCCGCCAGCATCAATCGGGAAAACCTCGGCTCTAGTGGCAGCGACGCCATTTTCCTTCCCTCGTCCGTCAGCGTTCCATCGGCATCCAGCGCTCCAAGATCGTGCAGCAGTCGCTCCGCGCGCGCCAGCGAGAGCTCCATCGGCGCATCGAACCAGCGGAAATCCCGCAGCTCGGAAACGCCCGCCCCCTTCAACAGCAATGCCGCCTCCGCCAAGTCCACCCGATGCACTTCAGGCGATTCGAACTCCGCCCGCCGCGCATGATCGCCCTCGCTCCACAACCGGAACGCCCGTCCTGATGCCGTCCGGCCCGCCCGGCCCGCCCGTTGTTCCGCCGCCGCCCGCGAAATTTTCGTGATGAGCAGCGTGTTGATTCCCCGCCGCGGCTCGAACGACGCCGTCCGCGCCAGCCCGCTGTCGATCACCGTTCGAACACCATCAATCGTGAGCGAAGTTTCCGCCACATTTGTCGCTACGATGATCTTCGGCCTCGGCCCCGGTGAAATCGCCGCCTCCTGCGCCGCCGGTGCGAGCGCCGAATACAGCGGAAAAACCTCCCAGCCCTTCGCCAGGCCGCTGGCTTCCAACAGCTCCACCGTTCGCCGGATTTCATGCGTCCCCGGCAGGAACATCAAAATATTTCCCGGCTCCGGCATCGCCATCGCCTCCCGACAAACCGCCGCCATCCTTTCCCACACCGGAGTCGGACCGCGAAATTCATTTCGCCCAGCCACCACCTTCTCCCCCCGATAAAGCACCTCCACCGGAAACATCCTACCGCCCGCCTCCAGCGAAACCGCCGGCGCCAGATAATCCGCCAGCCCCGCCGTCTCCAGCGTCGCCGACATCACCACCACCCGCAGATCCGCCCGTGATTTTTCCTGCAAATCCAAACACCGCGCCAGCGCGATATCCACCGCCAGCCGCCGCTCGTGGAACTCGTCGAACACCACCGCGCCCACGCCGGTTAGCCCCGGATCGTCCTGGATCCAGCGTTGGAAAACCCCGTCGGTCAGATAGATGATCCGCGTGTCCGCCCGGTATTTCGTGTCGAACCGCACCGCGTAGCCCACCTCGCCGCCGAGCGTCGCCTTGCGCTGCCGTGCCACCCATCCGGCCAGCAACCGCGCCGCCATCCGCCGCGGCTCGATCACCAGAATTTTCCCCGGAATCCCCGCATCGACCAGCATCCCCGGCACCGCCGTGGACTTCCCCGATCCGGTCGGCGCCTTGAGCAGCACCCGCGCCCGCTCCCCCCGCATCGCCTCCTTCAGCGTTTCTTCAATTTCAAATACCGGCAAGGTCACGCCCGTGGATTTGCCCCAGATTCCGTGGGGTGACGATCTCATTTCATCCGTTCAGTGTTCGGGAAGGTCACGGGCCTTCTCTTTCATTCACCCACAGATTCAGAATTTCGACTGCGGCGGCCTGATCGATGATGGCTTTCTGCTGGCGGGCGTTGCGGCCCGCCTCGCGTAGTTTCGCGGCGGCGGTCGAGGTGGTGAGAGTTTCATCGACGAAAACCAGCGGGATAAAAGGTAGGCGGTCAAGCAGACGACCTGCGAAGGCGCGGACCTTGGCGGCGGAGCTTCCCTCGCTGCCATCCATGCGAACGGGCAGCCCGACTACGAGAGTGCGGATGCTCCGGATTTCCGCCAGCCGCGCGATGCGCTCGATTGCATCGGCCTTGCTCTGGTCGATGGTTTCCACCGGATGGGCGAGGATGCCGAAGTCGTCGGTCGCGGCGATGCCGATCCGCGCATCGCCATGATCGATGCCCAGCGCAGGGTGGGGGGAGTTGGGGGAGGAAGAGGTCAATGGGATCTATGAGAGATGAGAGTTGATCTATGAAAGATGATCTATGAACGATGATCTATGATTGGAAGAGTCTGCATGCATAGATCATCGTTCATAGCTCATCTCTCATAGATCCTACAGCAGCTCCTTCGGCAGCAGGTCGGAGAGTTTTTTGATCGCATCCGCTTGGTTGCGGTTCGCGATGAGCAGGGCGTCGCCGGTTTGAACGATGATGAGATCGTCCACGCCGAGCAGCGCGATACGGGTGCCGGGGCGGGCGTTGAAGACGATGTTGTTCCGCGAATCGCTCTCCGTGATCGGCTCATTGGCCCGATTCTCGTCACCGTACGATTCTAGATATTTCGCGATTGAAACCCATGAGCCGACATCGTCCCAGTCGAAGGTCGCTTCGATATTGAGGACGCGGTCGGCCGTTTCCATCAGAGCGTAGTCGATGGAAATTGGAGTCAGTTGGGTGAACTTTTCGGCGACCGTGGCTTTGATATCCGTCGAGTCGCGCAACTCACTAACGAACCCGGCGAGTTCTGGAGAGTGGATGGCAAGCTGTTGGATCACGGTGGGAATCGACCAGACAAACATGCCCGCGTTCCACGTGAAATTGCCTTGGGCGAGAAATTCCGCGGCGAGCTCGGGGTTCGGTTTTTCGCGGAAACGCGTTACCTCCACAGCTACGTTCGCGGACTCTAACGCCGGGATCGCAGCAGGTTCGCCGCGCTCGATGTAGCCGTAAGATGGACATGCCCAGGTGGGACGAATGCCGATGGTGACCAGGCCGTTAGAACTTTCCGCCGTGGCGAGGGCATCGTGCATGACCGAGCGATAGGCGGTCGTGTCCTGGATAAGCTGGTCGGAAGGCAGGACCATCATCACGGCGTGCGGATTTCGCGCGGCGACCAGGCCGATCCCGAGCGCTACGGCCGGGGCGGTGTCGCGCTTGGCAGGCTCTGCGAAGATGTTTTCTGGAGGCAGCATCGTCGCGATCTGGCGGACGGCGTCCACCTGCAGTTCGTTGGTGAGGATGAGGATATTTTCGAAGGGCACCAGCCCGTCGAGCCGGCGAATGGTTTGTTCTAGCAGGGTGCCACTGCCAAAAAGATCGAGAAGTTGCTTGGGCTTGGAATTGCGGCTCAGCGGCCAAAACCGGGTCCCGGAGCCTCCGGCGAGAATTAGGGCGAAGGTGTTTTCAAGTGCGGGCATGGCGGCGGAGCCTTGCGGAAACCGTCGGATTGGCAAAGCGTGAAACTTCACATTTTCCGGTTTCTGGAGTTGTCGTGATTGCAGGGAACTGAATAAATCACGGTCATGGCAGATGAGTATTCTGAAACGACTCCGGCTTGGGTTGAAACCAGCGCCCTCACGGCTCCTGCGTTGTTAGGCGCGGCGGCGGGTTTGCTACTCGGCGATTTGATGCACCGGTCGGCAAGGCGCGGGGTGGGCATTGGCCTGGGCGCGCTCGGGATCGTCGCACTGCTGCCCTTCGTCGTCGGTGGCGTCACGGGATTGGTGACCGGCCCGCGGAGCAAATTCGGAGTCCGCCGCCAAATCCAGCGCATCCGCGACGCGGGAATCGTCGCCCCGCCTTATGACGATGTGGAAGAGCAACTGCGCGAGCAGGGACTCATCTGATCGACGGCGGGAACAGCACCCGCGCGGTGACCGGGAAATGATCGGAAACCATCGGTTTGTCCGCAGAGACAATTTCCGCCTGCTCGATCTTCGCACCGCGGCTGACGAAGATGTGGTCCACCTTCACGGACCCTTCGCGGCTGTTTTTCCAAAAGTGCAAAGTCCGCCGGTTTTTTTCAGCGGCGTGCAGCGACTGATAGGTATCCACCAGGCCGCCGGTCCACACCTGCGTCGAGCCTGCAACCGGCCCGCGCGAGCCGGTCAAATAAATCAGTCCGGGATTATTTTCGACGGAGTTGAAATCTCCGATAAGCGCCACGGGTTCGGCCGGGTGGCGCCGGTCATCGATCCGCCGCGCGATCAACAAGGCCGCCCGCTCGCGCGACGGCTGATTGCGGTGATCCCAGTGGGTGTTAAAAACGTAAAACCCCCGGCCTGTCGCGAGATCGACCAGTCGGACCCACGCCGCCATCCGGGGGATTTCATTTCCCCAGGTGCGCGAGCCAGCCCGCTCGGGGGTGTCCGATAGCCAGAACGTCCCGCAGTCCGCTGGATCCGGGTAGAACCGATCACGCTGATAGAAAATTCCAGAATACTCGCCGGTGCGTTTGCCATCGTCGCGGCCCACCCCGTAGAATTCATAATCCGGCAGCGAGGCCCACAAGTCCGCCGCCTGGCCGTGCAACACTTCCTGCACGCCGATGATGTCAGGCCGCTCGCGGCGGATCATGCGGACGGCCCCCCCAACCCGTTGCGGCCATGAGCGGGATCCGAGATCCTCGGGATTTTCGTAGCGGGTATTGAAACTCATCAAGTTTAGCTCCAATGCGCCATCCTGTCTAACCACCACCGCCTTCAGTGGGCCCGAGGCACGTTCACGGCGGCAGGAGGAAATGCCGATGAGCAGCGGGATCAAGCACAGGCCGAGAATGCGGAGTTTGATGGATTGATTCACGGAGGACGCGCCGACTAAAGTCAGCGCTCCACCCGTCGCAACAAAAAAGGCCGCTTCTGGTGAGGAAGCGGCCTTTTCAGTGAATTTGAAAATCTTAGTTCGCAGCGACGGCGGCCGGAGTCGGCGGGATGACGTTCACGCGGCGGCCTTCCTTGTCGAAGAACACGCGGCCATCGACGAGCGCGAAGAGCGTGTGGTCCTTGCCGCAACCGACGCCCAAGCCCGGATGGACCTTGGTGCCGCGCTGGCGGATGATGATGTTCCCGGCGATCACAGCCTGGCTGCCGAATTTTTTCACGCCGAGGCGCTTGCTGCGGGAATCGCGACCGTTCTTGACGGAGCCTTGTCCTTTTTTATGGGCCATGGAAGTGGATGGGTGAGGGGTGGAAAATTAACCCGCGATGGCGGTGATTTCGAGCGTCGTCAGCGAGCGACGGAAGCCCTTGGTCTTGTGAAATCCCTTGCGGCGCTTGAATTTGAAGGCAACGCCCTTAGGTCCGCGATACTGGTTGATCACTTTGGCGGTCACCGAGGCTCCATCGACAAGCGGAGCGCCGATCTTCAGGGACTCGCCTTCACCGACCATCAGGACGTCAAACGTGATTTCCGAATCGACTTCGGCGTCGAGCTTCTCGACATCGAATTTGTCGCCCTCTTGGATGCGGTATTGTTTACCGCCGGTTTTGATCACTGCGTAGGCCATGGCCGATTGGGAATAAAGTTAGTCCGTCCCTGTGGACGGGCGGGGAGAACACCACGGGCATACCCCCTGCGCAAGATTTTTTTCCATGGGATCCGGGATTTCGGGAAAAGCACCGAATCGCTGGCCGACGAAATCGACTCCCTGCGGCATAGGAGAGGATACTGTGTTGGATGAAAACGTCCGCATGTGCTGGCAGTCGATGCGGCGAAGCTCTCGGTCAATTCTTTGCCACGGTGAAAGTCAGATCCGGCAAGGGTTCGCAGTGTCGGGGACAGGCTCTATTTCAACAGCCCGCCGAGGCGCTGTTCCAGCAACTCGGTTAGCTGGAGCGCGCCGCCCCTCGCGGGGATCTCGCCGGCAGCTAACATTTCACTCACCGGAATCGGTTCGCCGGCGGTGACGCGGGCGGTGCGGGCGACCGGATAGGTGGGAAAGCCGAGAAGGTCTTCCTCCAGTTTCAGCAAGGTCTCAGCACGCCGGTCGAGTGTGGGATCGGCTAACAAATAATCGCCGATGTAGCTGTGGGCCTGCAAGGCGGTGAAGACCCGGTCGAGATCGTCCAGCAGGATTTCCTTGTCCGCGGGCGAAGGCGGATTCTCCGAGTCGAGCAGGCGGCGGCGGATTCGGTAGCGCAGGGCTCTAACACGTTCAGGCGGAGTTGCGGCTTTAGCATCGCGCGGGTAGCGGCCTTCCACGAGCGTGAGGAGCGATTCGCAGAGATGAGGCAGGCGCTCGTGGACGGTGCCCGAGCCGGAATAACCGAGGTATTCGGTTTCCTTGAGCGCGAGGATGCCGGTGCCCAGGCGGAGGATGCGCTCGTCAACCGGCATCGAGGGTTTTGGGGTCCAGCCGATCCGGTCTTCGAGGCGGGAGAGCCGGTCGCGGAAGGTTCCTTCCACCACCGGATCGTGGAAAAAGCGCAGGCCGACCGGCACGAGGAACGCGCTTTTTCCGGCGGGCAGCCGCCCGGCGACCTTGAGCAGAATCGAGGCCACGCCTTCGTTAAGCGGATCGAGCCGGCGGTGGTGGTGATAGATTTCACCCTCGGGAAAAATGACGAGCGGATCGGTGCCCGTTTCCAACCGCCCGCATCCCGTGGCGGGCGACGAGCTCCATCACCACGTGCAGGTCCGAGTGGTCGGAGTGGTTCGGCGCGAGCAGTACGACGTGCCCCGCTTCATTCAGCTCGCGCACGCGCTGGAAGCCTTCGTCCTCGATCTTACCGATCCGGTATTTCCGCGAGAGATGGACCGCCCGGTTGGGGGCCAAGCCGAGCGGCCGCAGCCACGCTTGCAGCCTCGGCGGGCGGAAGGTGTAAGGGAGATCGTTGCAGAGGCGGCGCATGAGACATGCTACCTATCAGGAATGCGCTTTCAGAAAAGCACGAATAGCGTCCTGCTTAGTCCGCGCTGAGATATTTGGTATCTTGGAAGTTGAGCGACTGCATTTTCCCCTCCTCATTGTCATATAGTAAAATGACATAATTACCCAGCGAGGCGACGGGAATGGAGGTGAGTGTCTCCGTGCCGGACTTCAGCGGCACATAGCCGCGGGTATAGAGAATCGGAGCTTGGGCAACCGCCAGCCGTTTCACAAACACCGAGCTCCAGTTCCCGTCGGGACTTTGCATTTCCACCTTCACTTCAGGTTGGCCCGATACCGACACGAAAGTCGCGCTGCGGTCTTTTTCGGGATCCTGTTGTTTTAGCCGCAGGACCTTGATCTCCCAATAGGCGGGGGCATCGTCGGTGGCGGGCACCTTTTCCGCGAAGGGAATCATCGTCGTCGTTTCGTTCTTAACGATGTTCACCCGTGTGGTCCCGGACTTTACTCCCTCACGTGAAATCTTGATCGTGCGGCTGCCGGGGGAAAGACTCACACCACCTGTCGTGGCTCCCAGCTTGTAGCCTTTTGGGTTGATATTTTTTCCATCGACTTCGACGGTCAACGGTCCGGTGCCCTGTGCAACCGCGTTGGCAAGCCGGATGAATCCATCCTTCGGTTCGTCGGCAGGCTGATCCTGAGCATTCAACGCCGGTAGCTGATATAGAAATGCTATTACGAAACATTTCGTTAAATTAAAAATCGTTTTCATAAGTGACTCGTGGATGATAGGTTGTTGGATTGATCGTCCCGTCACTCTGGCGCTTTCCGGGATCGGCAAAGACGGTATAGACCCTGCGGGTTTCCGATAGAACTTCGGGCTCCGCTTCGGTTCCGGTGACGGCCTGGCCGATGACCCATACCCGGAAATTCCGGGACCGCAGGGTGGAGGCATCATACACTCTCGCAAATACTTCTTCCGCCGCGGCATCCGACCATTGGATATCCTTTTCCTTATAGAGATCGCGGTTGCCGAAAACGGGATTGTCATCCTTGTCGGTCACCGACGCCAGTTCCGAGGCGCTGGCAAACGGACGGCGCAGCAGGATCGCGTCCGCGATGCGGTCGGCGACCTTGGCCTGGGTCGGGGTGCCGAGCTTGATCTTCGCAGTTTGGGCGGCGTTGATCCCTCCCTTGGTATCGTGAGCCCAATTGGTGACCCGACGTAGCTCGGGGTCCTGCATGAGCAAGCCAGCAGCCATGGCGCGCAAGGCATCCCTGCCAGCCGTGTTGATGTTCACATGGCCGTTGATTTTCACCACCGGGCCTCTGAGCTCCGCGGTTTCCGGGGAGTCGGGAATGCCAACATGGAAAAGGTCGAGCAACTGCGAGGCACGTTGCCCGGGGCGGTCAAATTTTTCATGCTCCGGTCTTCCAATCCGCAAGGTGTTGCCCCCGCCATACTCAGTGCTCGGTCTGGAGCCGAAGGAGACATCTGGAAAACGATTGCGGGCGGGAGGGACGTTGGGTTTTACCCTGGTTCCCCGATCAGGAATCAGGATTCTCGTATCGGCCAGGCCACTTCCCCCCTTGCCCTTGATATCGGCATAGACCGGCGTCCATAGAATCGGGTCATATACATTTCCAAGTTCGGCCGCACTGTAGAACCGCCCGGCGTTTGATATCCGCTGTGGTGCGTTCGCGGCAAGCGGAGCGGGAGGTGTGGGCCAATTGATATGCATGTCGGTGGGAGCCATTTTATTGTCCGTGACATAGCCGAAACTTCCGGTTGGGGAATCATGTCCTCCATCCGGCCATTCCGATGGCAGGACACGCCCATAGTAGACGCGTTTATCACCGCTGGTATCGAGTTCATAAATGCTTTTCAAGCGGATGTTCCGGCGGTTCGGACTGAGATTATCGGGATAGGCGTTTTCTGCCAGAGGCCGAGTTCTTAGATAATGCGCAATCCGCGGATCGCCATAATTGTTGACGCCAAAGTTGTTTCTTAGCTCTTCATACTTCCCATAACTATGCCCCGGTATCGCGCCCTTCCCCTGAGCCCTCGGTTGCAGAATCGCTGACACGGTCCCATAACCGCTCACCCCGTAGGGATCCCTATCAATTGTTTTGATCCGTTGCACCGGGTTATTGTTCCATCGGATTGTCAGCCCCCTTGCGTCCACTTCGGGTTCAGAGAGGTCGAAAAATTCGTTCTTGGGTTTGCCATTCCTCATCTGGGGAACGAAATCAATGGTGTATTCCACAGTCGCAAATTCTTCGAACTTATACTGATCGGGCTCCAGCACGATGTTAACTGGCGGACCGTAGTACTTGCCGTCGATCTTTGTCAGATTATGGACCGATTGCAATCGATCGTCCAAGATCGACGAATCATCGAACGGCAATGACTCCGCACTGGCCCCGATGGGCGTGGGCAATAGATTGACCTCATAACTCAACTGCGCACTCCCCGATACCGGCTTGTTGGTCATATTCCATAACTCCGCGAACAGCCTGAATTTCCAGTTCAGCGAATATCCGCCCGCGGCTTTTTTTTGCACACCTTGAAAGTTGAACTGAAGAACGATCTCGCTCATGAGCGGGTGAGCATCGAGACCTAGATAGCTTCCCTCCCGCACCGTGGGATCGCTGTCTGCATCCGCATAGTCCAGTGCGCCCGCCGCCAGGGTTTTGAGATAGTCATCTGGAAAATCCCCCTTGCGATCGTCGAAGGAGTTCGCTCCTGGCAGAGCTTTATCAATCCAGGAGGCGAACCGATCAACCGCCGACGAGCGGGAAACGGCTAGAAGCTCGTTTAGATTGATTTTAGGTTCGCCCCGCACGGTTTCAGAGAATCCATCGGCGTAAGGAACCAGCGGCTGCTCGGTGTAACTCCGGTTCACGGGACTGACATCTCGCTCGAAGGCGGCGGCGACCGGGTCGGTTAGAAGACCGGTTTTGGTGTCTCTCTGAACCCCGCCCGTCTTGGCGGCAATCCCGGTCGCGCCCAGAATGGAATCCGGAGACAGCATCGCCGGCCGCCCATCGATGATGAGTTTCGTTAGGTTGTTACCATCCGAATTGTTAGCGACGGGTGTGTCCGTCGCGGCGGGGTCGAGCGCATGAATGGCGATCGATCTCAACAGGGCAGCATCTTTTTCGACCGGGGCGCTGGCGGGGTCGGGAAATTTCGCACGCGCTGGGAGGCCACCTGATCCCGCCAGGTTGCCCGCGATTTTGCCGTCGAGCTTGCCCTGCAGATCCTCGACCCAATAGGCGTAGCGCGAGACCAGCTTGCCGTCGGCCCCTTTGATGGTCTTCCAGGATACCATTGCAGGATCATTCCAGGGCAAGGCGGGCAGCTCCTTGGCGGTTTCCGAATCAACCAGAGTTTGCGGTTGCGGTGCTTTTAGCGGATTTCCCGCGCCGGGGCTGGGCAGGGATTCACTGGAACTGAAAAGCGGCACGTAGCGGAATTTCACTTTATCGCCAACGGACGATCCGCGAGCGAGGTAGAGATAGGGCGCAGGATCCTTGGGGGCACCGTTTTTCACGGGATCGGTGGCTTGGATCACCAGATAGTCGTCGTTGGTGGTCTCGAGCTTAAGGATCCCTTTGACATCCTCCAGCCCCGCGCGCGCGGCGAGGTCGGCGCGGCCGCGATCCACGAAGGAGCGGGCGGTGCTGCGCTCGATTCCGACGACCAGCAGGATCGCCACGGCGAGAATGAGCAGAGCGCCGACCACCACGAGAATCGCGGGGAGGGTGAAACCTGCCGCCGGTGTCCTGCGACGGCGCTCGGAGTTAGAGGGTTGCATGATTTCCAAAGCGAAGCTGGGTTCGATAGATTTCGAGGTTCTTGTTTCGGTCGGCCTTGGCCGGGTCTCCCAGAAAATTTCCGGCCACGCCGGTGCCGTCCCAGTCGGCGGGCAGTTTGAGTTTTGCGGCGAGGTCCCGGCGGGCGAGCACGAGCTTCACATCCAGCGCTTCGGGGCCGGTGGCGTCGTTCGGTTCCCAGTCGATCCACGCGCCTGCGGGATTGCGCGACACGGGCCGGGCTTCGAATGAAATGACGCCGAAGGCGATGGGCTCGTCGAGCTTGGTCTGCGGGTCGAACAATGGCTTTAGGGATTTTTCCCGCAGGGCTTTGAAGGTTTCGCCGCTTTCGCGAAATCCCCGCATCAGGCAGCGGACGGACTTGCCGCCGATGGGCAGATCCGAAACGTAGTAATTGACCGTGCAGAGATCGCCGATGCGACCGGCTTCAGTCTGCGCCCGGGCAGGCTGGAGGCTGAGGAAACCGAGGCGATCCGTGCGCCAGGCACCGGATGACTTTTTCTCGATGGTCTGGTCCTTGTGGAATCTGGCGGTGGAGAAATCGGCGGCGAGCTGGGAGATCAGCGCCCGGGCTTCGCGCTCGCTGGCGACACTGCCGCCGATGCGTTCGTAGCCGTCGCCAGAATTGCCGAGCATGGTCGCCGCCAAGATCAGGATCACCGAACCGATGGCCATCGAGAACATCAGCTCAACCAGCGAAAAACCTTGATGGCACCGAGAGGCGGGACTCATGGGATGCGGGTGTAAAAATCCAGTTTTTGCCGTTTTGCCACCGGCGAGGTGGCCGGATACTCAAGTGAAATCCTCACGTCTAACATCGGCGTGCCTTCGTCGGCCACGGCGGGAGCCTTGGAGCTGAGCGACGCGATGTAGCGCACCGGCTTGCCGTTCACCTCGGGGGTGCCCTTGTCGTAAAGCGCCTTGCCGAGCTTGCCCACCGGCACGCCTTCCGGGGAAAATCCCAGCGCCCAAACCTCGTCCGCCGGAGGGAAGATCTGGCCGACGGTGGTCGCGGTGAAAAACTGCGGCCGATTTTCCCGCGATGCTTGGATTTCCTCCACGCAGGCCGGAACCATCCAGGTGGCGCGCGTTTCCGCCTCGGCGGAAACCCCGCTTTTCCCGGATTCTGCCAAGGCCCCGAACACCAACGGGATGGCCACGGCGAGGATGCCCATGGCGATCATGGACTCAACCAGTGACGAGCCACGTGCGACGGGCAGGACGGGGGAGTTCTTCATCCGTCGATCTGGTAGGGACGCGCGGTGACGCGGCCGATTTTGAGGCGATTTTCGGAAATGGTTTTCTGCGCGGCACGCTGGTTGGGAGTTGCCTTGCCGCCACGGTAGGAACCCTCCGCCAAGCGGAAGACGATGGGCGTGGAACCCGCAGGAAAATGCAGTCCCCCGCGGGAATTGAACGCCACGAGATGGACCTTGGCCTTCAATTTTTTGGGGCCGCCGTAGATGATGTCGATTTCCGGAAGTTCCAGCGGGTTGGCCACTCCATCGACATCACCCGGGATGAGCACGACGCCCGAGTTCAAGGTTTTCCAACGATTCAAGAGTGTACACTCGAGCGGGACCGGGGTGTTCGTGGGATCCGGCCACTCGGAGTCCACTTTGAACAAGCCAATCCGGCATCGCTCGTCACCCGCCGGAAGGTCGCCCGGCTCGGCGATCGCCAGCACCACCGGAGAATGCGAGGTGATCGCCAGGGTCCGCGCCTGCTCAATCACCCCGGTGAGCATGTCCGTGCCCGCCTTGCGCGACTGGACTCCCGTGCCATTCAAGAGACTGACGCCGACCGTCATCAAAATGACCAGAATCGCGATGACCGCCGCCATTTCGAACAGCGAAAAGGCGGATCTGGCGGAAGCGATTCTGATTTTCGAGACGGGGATCACACTTTTTAAATGCGGGATATCGCACCGCTGGTGCCAACACGAAGTAAACACAGGAATCAAAACCACGCCATCTTAAGCTCAATAGGCGACGTGTGACAGAACCGTCATCTAACCCCGATGAACCGACTTTTCGGCTCACTCGG
>JANMSI010000066.1:0-18792 GCA_031389115.1 Akkermansiaceae bacterium | reverse complement strand
TCTACATCGGCGACGAGTTGCGCGACGTGAAGGCATCGCAAAAAGCCGGCATCCCGATCGCCGCCGTCACCTGGGGCTTTAATTCCCGCGAATCGTTGGCCGCTTCAGGCCCGGATTACCTGTTCGACCAGCCTGTCGATTTCCTCCGCCTGCTTGCCGAGCGGTGACAAGCGGTGGGTTGACAGCGTCGGCGCGGGCTGGGCAACCTCCCGGCATGTTGGATGATAAATCGCCAGAGGAGAAAAATGGAGAAGCCGGTTCGGAGAGCCAGGAAACACCGGCCGCCGAGACGAATTCAAAACCCAATTTCCCGCCTGCCGTCGCGCTGGCATTTGTCATCATCGCGTTGTTAGGCGTGCTGATCGTGATGGTTTTGAAAAGCGGTACCTTCAGCCCAGCGTCCGACGATGGCCGTCTCACCACGCTGAAGGCGGACGTGGACGCGCGCCGGGTCGAGCTAAACCGGCAGCGGATCGCCATGGGGTTGAGTCCGATCGAAGGAGCTTCCGAGCCGATCGAGGACATCGCCGCACGTTTGAAAAAAGACGCCGACTCGCTGGTCGCGCTTTCCGCCCGATTCCAGCAGATGATCGAGGAAAAAGACCGTTTGCTCACCGCCAGCAACCAGGAAGTGCTCAATTCCGAGAAACTCCGGCAAAGCCTGTTTGCCGAAAACAACCGCCTCCAAAGTGAACTCAACCGCGCCTTGATTGCGGGTTCCGACACGGATCGTCTGCGCCGCGATCTGCTGGATCTCAAGGCCCAGCGCGACGCCCTCGCCGGCGATCTCGCCGCCAACCGCCAGAAAATGCTGACCATGAGCACCGGCGCTTCGGCGGACGACTACGCCGATCTCAAGCGCCGCTTCGATGAGACGCTTCGCGCCAAGGATTTTTTCGAAGCCCGTGTGAGGGAGCTGGAGGGCGATCTCTCCAAGGCAAAACTCTTCGCCAGCTCGGAAAACGAACTGCTGCCGGCCGCGGTCGAATTGTTCCGCAGCCTCCGCCAGCTCGAAGGCCAGCCCGACTCGGAAATCGTCTCCGCCTACAGCAGTCTGGCCGTGAAACTGGGTGCGGATGTTAGGAAGACCCTTAGTTTCGCGACCGGTTCCAGCGCTCTAACTCCATCCGACGAGGAGGCCATTCGCAGCCTGGTCGGCGAGGTTCCGGACGGCGATCTCATGCTCGCGATCGGCTATGCCTCGGAGACCGGGAATGTCGATGGCAACCGCGTCCTTTCGTCCGATAGAGCCACCGCCGCCGCGCAATTGATTTCAACGTTCAAACGCCCCGGCCAGCTCACTCAGGCGGTCTATCTCGGCCAGACCGACCGCTTCAGCAGCGGCATCCCCGAGCGCAACCAGCTCGTGGAAATTTGGCACATCCGCAAGCGGTAATCTTCCGTGGCGGCGGTTTCCAACCGCCATGCCCCTCACCGCCACATCTCGCAAGCGTGGGCGGCAAACCCCGCGCCGAAGGCCGTCAACCACAGCCGCCGGTCGCCCTCATGATTCTCTATTAGCCGCTGCTCCAGGGCGAACAGCACCGATGGACTGCTCATGTTCCCGTGCTCGCGAAGCACCGCGCGGGTTTCTGTTAAATCGAACGGCAGCACGCATTCCATCGCCTCCACCACGTCCCGTCCGCCGGAGTGAGCGATGACCTGGTCGGGCTCGGCTTTGCGCAGCGCATACAACTCCGCCACCGCCTCCGCAGCCAGTCCCGGCACTGCCCGGTGCAGTTGGTTTTTCAACCGTCCGCCGGAATTAATGAATCTAACTTTCTCCCGTTCCTCCGGCCGATGGGTGGTGGTGAAATTCCCAATCTGCCAATCGTGGCCCGAGTTCTCACCCGTCCAGATCGCCGCCGCCGCACCGTCGGCGAACAGACAGAGACTGATCAACACGCCGGGATCGTCGTCGGCAAAAAACGCCGCCGAACAAATCTCCGCCGCCACCGTGGCCACAACGGCCTGCGGATTCGCTGCTAGAAAGCCATGGGCGGCGCGCAGCATCGGAATCGCCGCCCCACAACCCTGTCCGACCAGATCCATCAGATAGACGTCGTGACGCAGGCCAAGTTGCTCGGCCAGGTGGCTCGACACGCCGGGGCACAGGTAGCCGGTGCAGGTGCAGACGAAAAGCGCATCCACCTCCCGGGCCACGCGGCCGGATTTGCGCAGCGCTTCTAACAATGCGCTCCCCGCAAGTGCCGGAGCCTCGCGCTCGAAGTTATTGTTCAGCGCTTCCGCATCCTGGCCGAACGGGGCGATGATCGAGTCCAGCGCCAGATTCCGCCGCGCGATCCCCGAGGTGCCATTGGCAAAAATTTTCTCCATCAGCGCCACGGACCGGGGCTTGAGGGTGGCTAGAAAATCTCCCTCCTGCATCGCCTTCCAACAGGCCTCCTGGGTGAATGAATTCGGCGGGACGGCCGTGGCAAGGGAACTGAGATACATAAAATCTAGCGGATCAAAGCGAGCATGGGTTGGAACGGCAGGAGACGCGCGGAGGCAAGGTTTTGCAACAGCGATCTCCCGCCCGCTTGGAGCAGCAGCGGGTGCAGCGCGCCCGCAACCGCCAGCCGGCGTTTGAATTTCCGCGCCACGACGGCGCGCACGGAATTGCACGCGCATTCCCAAGATTGCTCACCCCGCGACCACTCGACCAGCGGCGCAAGCGCGCATTCCGCCGCTTGGAAGGCCATCGACATGCCGTTTCCCGTGAAGGGCGGAATCATGCTTTCCGCGTCGCCCAGCGCGAGCAGCCCCGGCAGCTCCGGTTGTCGTCCGAGTTCAAATCCCGCCACTGCGGAAAACGATCCCTCCCGCCATTCGCAGGTTCGCAGCGCGGCGGCAAATTTTCGACTTCCCCCGGCCTCAAGATACGCGGCGAGCAACTCCGGGCCACGGGCTCCGAGCGACCGGTCAATGCGAAACAGCCCGCAAACGTTGGTCCAGCCGTCTTCCACTCCCGCCAGCCCGGCGTAGCCATTTTTTCCCGCGTGCATCTCCAAGTCGGTCGCCATCGGTAAATTCTTCACATGCGCCTTTAGCCCGATCCAGCGACCGTTGCGCGGCCTCCGTCCCGCCGTCCAGACCAGCCCATCCCGAGGCTCGGGGCGGGCACGCACACCCGTTCTAACATCCGCACCCGCGGCATCCGCAAGTTGTTGCAGCCGCGCATCCAACCGATAGCGCGAAATGCCCAGCGCCGGGTTCTTGAATCGATTTCGGTGAATTAGCCGCCCGCCCTCATACCACGCAATAGTCCGGTGCTGCAGCGCGTCCTCGAAAACTTCCGCGATGCCCAAGGTCGTTAGAGTTTCCGCCGTGACTCCCGAGATGAACTCTCCGCAGACCCGATGCCGCGGGTAGTTTCCCGCTTCGAGGACCGTCACCGGCACTCCGTGCAATCGACAACCTGCCGCCAGCGCCAATCCCGCCAGTCCGCCGCCCGCAATCGTGATTTCCCGCATCAAGTCCTCCAACCTACAACGCGGCGTGCTCCGCGCCATGTGGAACTTTCTCGCGTCGTCCAAACGGCGGCATCCAAGCCTAACAAACGCGTGATTTCCCCCTGTGAAAACCCCGCCCGGATGCTCACATGCATGTCGTGCCGGGTCACCCGGTTAATCCACGGATGCAGCAACCCACCCAGCAAGCGAGGCAAGGCGGAACGGTCCGGTTCATTAAGAACCAATACCTCAAAACCCCGCATCCACCGGCCCAATGCGGTTAGCGCATTCCTTTCGAAGTGATGCAGGAACAAGTTCGCCACCAGCACCCCGCCTGTCTCCGGTGGGGGGGATTTAAAAATATCTCCCTGATGCCATTCGATCCGCGCGGCCAAATCCGCGGGTGGCGGCGCCAAGTCGTAAGCCGCCACCTCGGCCTGCGGAAACAGCTCCGACAACTTGTTGCAAAGCATCCCGTCACCCGCGCCAACCTCCACGATCCCGCGGCCCCCTTGTGCCGGAAACTGCCGAACCGTCCGGCAGACCCAGCGCTCGTTCCCCATCAGGAAATTGATCCGCCGGAGGTCGCGCCGACTGCGCAATGCCTCGGGATCATCCGCAGACAAATGATCCAGCAACTCGGAAATGACCACTCGTTCGCCCATCGGCACTCAAGCTAACAGCGACCCGGTACCCCCACAACGATTTTCCAATTAGGGGGCAGGGACATTCCTGTCCCTGGCATTCATTCATTCATCAATCTTCCAATGAACGAATGCGACGGACAGAAATGTCCGCCCTCCTTATCATGTCACGCCTTGCTGGCACGAGGGATCTCCGCCTATTCTCCGCCCATGCAATCCCGTCGCCCGGCCAAATCTCCATCGTCCAAAGATCGCGGATGGGATCCCGTCGCCGCTTGGTACGACAAGCTCGTCGGCGAGTCCGGTTCGGACTATCACCAAAACGTCATTCTCCCCGCCGCATTGCGGATGCTCGATCCCCAACCGGGCGAATCCATCATCGACGTCTGCTGCGGCCAAGGAGTGCTCATCCGGCCCCTGCTAGAAGCAGGAGTCGGGAAATTCACCGGCGTCGATGCCAGCCCGCGCCTGATCGAATCCGCGAGAACCCGCCATGGTTCCGACCCCCGCGTTTCCCTCATCGTCGCCGACGCCTGCCTGTCCGGTTCCTGGTCTAACGCCACCCACGATGCCGCCACCTGCATCATGGCGGTCCACGATGTGCCCGACATCGTCGCCCTGTTTTCCAACGTCGCTCGCGCCCTCAAACCGGCGGGACGGGCCGTGATGGTTTTCATGCATCCGTGTTTCCGCATTCCCCGGAAAACCCACTGGGGCTGGGACGCGGACCAAAAAATCCAATACCGCCGTCTCGACAGCTACGCGACGCCCTTGGAAATCCCCATCACCACCCATCCCGGGAAAGGCACCGGCGAGCAGACTCATTTCCACCACCGCCCGCTCGCCGACCTTCTAACCGCCACGGGCCGGGCAGGACTCGGCGTCACCGCCTGCGAGGAACTCTACAGCCACCGTCGCTCCCAGGCCACCGGCCCGTTCAGCAAGGCCGAGCACGCGGCCGCCCAGGAGTTCCCGCTCTTCATCGCGCTCAAGGCGGTTAGAATCTAGCGGGAGATAGCGTTATCTGGCGATCAGCAACGACGCCGCAATCGCCCTGAAGCTGTTTGATCCAGCCTCCAGATTCTCAATGATCTCATCCGCCAGCACATCCGGCTCGGGCAGGTTGTCGAGATCGGCCAAGCTTTTATCTTTGAGCCAGAAGAGATCGAAGCTGGTTTTGTCGCGGGCGATGGTCTCGTCGTAGGTGAACTTGCGGAACCGTCAGCGTCTTCAGGCAACCTCCCGGCTTGCCAGCGACCTGCGGGTTCCGCACCTTCCGCCATGAGACTTTATCAGGACGAAATCTATCAAAAGGGCGGAAAATACCTCCGCATCGTGCGGTTGGACCGCTATGAGGTGGAATTCAAAACGATGGAGGGAAATCCCAAGGGCGAGGGCAGCGTGACCACCCTGCCGAAAAAGGAGTTCTGTCGCCTGCTCAAGGGAATGAGTTTGGTCGTCCCCGTGAAAAAGGATGTGGTGGAGGACTAACCAACGCTACGGTCCGGTCGGAGGAGGGTTGCCGGGAACCATAATCAACCCATACGGGGGGATACAGGGCGGCCGCCCGGATGATAGATTTTGATAGTCCCATCCACCGGAGCACCGTCGCTGATTGACAAGCCAGCGCTCTGGCCAAAGCCTCCGAATTGCCGCTAGAAACCGACGATGCCTGTCTCATGGAAACCACTGTGATCCGCTCCTCCCATGGGATTCTGGCGGCATGGTTCGCCTGCTGCCCGCTGTGCCCGGCAGCGGTCGAGGTGGCCGGAAAATTGCTGGTCGATCTGGACGCGGCCGACTTCTCTCCAAGCGCGGAACTTTGGCCGCAACATTCACCAGCGACCGCGATCAGCGGCGGGTTCGTTCCGAAAGGCTCGCCCACCCGACAGCAGGTGGCCGGTGCGCCGGCGGTGGTTTTCGACGGAGACGGCGACTATTTCATCGGCCCGATGACCACTGCGGCGCTGCATGGTCCCGGAGCGAGTCACTCGGTGGAGGCGTGGGTTTTCCAAGGCAATGTGCGTGATCAGGAATCGTTGGTTTCCTGGGGCAAGCGCTGGGGGCCGGACCTAACGTTCGCGGGATTCCGCTACGGCGCGGACCCTGATTTCGGCGCGATCGCCCGCTGGGGAGGGTCGGGATCCGGCTTCACCACGGTCCCCCCGCCGGGGCGCTGGCATCATTTGGTATTCACTTATAATGGGAAGATCCAAGCGGTCTATGTGAACGGGAAACTTGAAAATTCGATCACTGCGGGTCTGCTGGACGCTCATGACCAATTGCCGATACTTCTCGGCGGGGAAATCGGCGGCGATCTTGAGCTGGAAGGACAATTCACCCATTTTTCCGGCGCTCTCGGCAAGGTCCGCATCCACTCCGGCGCACTTTCCGCCGCCCAGGTGAAGCGCAATTTCGACGCGGAGTCGCGAAATTTTCCCGGGCCGGCAGCGAAGCGGCTCAAGCAGTCGCCGATCCATCGGTTTTCCTTCGATTCCGCCGCCGGTCCCGCGCCGAGTGGCAGCACCGTCGCTGACAGCATCGGCGGCCTCTCCGCCGAGATCCGTGGGGCGGGGGCGGAATTCACCGGCAGCGCGGTCCGATTGCCCGGCGGGAATTCGTCCACCCAGGCGTATGTGGATCTGCCTAACGGACTCGTCTCTTCGCGCGAGAGCGTGACCATTGAGTTTTGGGAAACCCAGTCCGCCGTCGAGAGCTGGTGCCGCATTCTTTCGATAGGAACGAACCAAGTGGGGGAAATCGCTGGTCCCGGCGGAGATTTCACGGGCAGTGAGACGCTAACGCTTTTCGGCAATGTCGGCGCGACCCAGGTCAACCGCTTCGCGCGCTCGGCCGGGATCTATCCGAATGGCGGGCCGGATCGCAATCCGGCGGACTATCCCGACTCGGAACTCGGCGTCGAGTTCCATCAGGTCATCACCTATCGCAAGGAGCTGCGCGAATGGCACTGGTATCGCAACTCCGTGCTCATGGAGGTAATCCCGGACCTGCGGGGGCCGATCACTCTTCAGGACGTCAATGTCTGGTTAGGCCGCTCCGAGTTCTCGGCGGACAGCAATTTCCGCGGACTTTTCAACGAGTTCCGAATCTACAACCACGCCTTGGACGATGATGAAATTTACGGAAATTTCCTCGCTGGACCCGACAAGGTTAATGTCTCCGGCCGGACGGTGGCGTTCAATTGGCAGGCGGAAGATCCCGGACTTCATTCGTTCGTCAACCGCAGCGGGTCGGACCACTGGGACACGGGCGCTAACGGTCCGCACCCCGACGGCGCGGGCAGCATCGCGACCTTCGCCCGCACCTTGGCGGGCGATCAGGAGATCGTGTTAGATTCGCCGGTCACGCTGGGCACGCTCAATCTCGGCACCTGCGGTCGCGGTGCGTCGTTGACGATCTCCGGGAAAAAGTCTGGAGCAATCACGCTGAATTCGGGAAATGGCGTCCCGGCATCGATCAATCAAGTTCCGGGGAGTCCCGGAAATTTCATCCATGCGCCGCTGGTGTTGCGGTCAGACACCGAGCTGGCCAATCCGTCCGCCAATCCGATCACGCTCGGCGGCACGATCGCGGGCAAGGGCGCCATCGTCAAAACCGGGATCGGTCCCGTTATTCTAACCGGAAATGGCGGCGGTCATCTGGGTCCGGTAAAAGTGCTGGCCGGCTCGCTGGTCATCGGCGACTCCGGAACCACCGGCGAGCTCGCGGCCTCCGAGTTCACGCTAACCGATCCCGGGCAGCTAATTTTCAACCGGCGCGACGACATCATTTTGCGAAACCATTTCCGCGGCAGCGGGTCGATCATGCATCAGGGCAGGGGAGCGCTGCGCCTCGATCAGGCCGCCTCGATCACTCACAGCGGCACGCTCCGCCTCCCGGATGGCTCGGGCACGTTCGTGAGCGAGGGAATCATCGACGGACCCGTCACCTTGGAGGCGGACACTGCGGTGGTTCTTAGAGGCGCCAGCAAGACCCGCGTGGGGGAGTATCTGTCGATAGGCGTTAGGAACGGCGGCACGCTGACCCTTCAGGATTCCGCCAGTGTTAGAATTTCGGGCCGGGGTCATTTGAATATCGGCGATATCGGCGACGGCCACAGCGCCATGTTCATGCAAGGCGGCTCGGTGGTTTGCAAGGAGCTGTTCATCGGTAAAAATCACGGGACCGCCGGGGTGCTTCTCCAGAGCGGCGGGGATTTCAAACTTCACGGACAGTTCGAGTCGCGCGTGGGCGGCGATCCCAGCGGCACCCTGGAGGTGTGGGGAGCCTGGCGCATGACCGGAGGAACTTTTTACGACGAGTGGAATCTGCAAATCGGCGCGTGGGGCATCGGCGTGATGGAGATCGACGGCGGTCAGGTGGATATCGGCGGCTTCCTCGCGATCGGGCGCTATGCCGCTGACCGGCAGCACCCAAGTCACGGCGTGATCGATGTGAAATCCGGCAGCGTCGCGACGACCGGTGCGGACCGCCTGCTGCTCGTGGGTGAAGAAGGAATCGGAGTGCTCAACATCCGGGGCAGTGGCTCGGTCATCTGTGCTAACGAATTGATCATCGGTTCCGGAACCATCGACAAGCCCGGCGACGGCACGGTGAATCTGCTAGGAGGCGGCACGCTCGTCGCTTCCGGCATCGGCCAAATGAACGAGTCCGAAGCCGTGGGTCGCTTGAATCTCGACGGAGGAATGCTGAAAGTCGGCAGGTCCAGCGACGCATTCATTGATGAACTCGACCTCGTCTGTATTCGCCAAGGCGGCGCGCACATCGATACCAATGGGTTCGACGCGAAAATCAACCAGCCCCTGCAGGCTCCGCGAGGCAGCGGTGTTCTAACGATTCCGGTCGTGCACGGTGGAAGCGGCTACCTCGGCGCGCCGTTCATCAAAATCAGCGGAGGTGCCGGCAACGGTGCCACCGCCGTCGCGGACCTGCTGGGGGGCGCGATTCGAAGTGTCACCATCACCCACTCGGGAGTGGACTACATTTCTCCGCCCGCGGTGAAAATTCTCGGCGGCGGCGGTGGCTCGGGACTCGTGCTAGGAACTCCGGTCCTCGCCGCGAACGTCAGCGGTGGACTAGTGAAATCCGGCCTCGGCACGCTCACCCTCGGCGGGGCTAGCAGCTACACCGGACTTACCTCGGTCATGCAGGGAAAATTGCGGCTCGACGGCCAGCTCGCCGGAGCCGTGCAAGTGGCGGCCGGTGCGGCGCTGGAGGGCAGCGGAACGGTGGGCGCGGATTTGGAGACGCTCGCCGGTTCCACAGTTTCGCCGGCTCCCGGCAAGACCCTGACTGTCGAGGGCCATGCCGCGATCCGCGGAACCTTGCTGGTCCACACCGGCGTTGGCACGGGCCGGCTCGATGTGATCAAACGGCTCGATCTAACCGGCTCCAGGCTGGCGATCCAGCCGAGCGCAAATGCCTCATCCGGTTCGGTCCAAATCGTCGCCCGCTATGGCTCGCTGTGCGGCAAGTTTTCCCAAGACCAGCCGCTCCCCGCCGGACTTGTCCTGGACTATCACTACAACGGACTCAACCAGATCGCCCTTGTCGCCGCCGCTGCCGATGATGAGTAAGTTTAAATTCCCAAGGAGCTGGGGGGTGCTGATCGCGTTGCTCTGGCTGTTAGCAGGCCCGTCGGCGCTCGGGGAGGGCCAGTATTCCTTGCGCAGCTGGACCTCCGAGGACGGGCTGCCCGTCAACCTGGTCCGGTCGATCGTGCAAGCGGCGGACGGCCATCTGTGGATCGCGACTTCGGAGGGCATCGTGCGTTTCGACGGCATCGATTTCCAACGGGTCGAGCCGGTCGCCGGGTTTCCCTATCCACGCTCCGGAGCCAACCGTTTGTTCGCGACCGCCGATGGCTCGGTTTGGTTTTCCAGCTCGCAAGGCGGCCTGCTCCGCATCGACAAGGGCGTGGCCAGCGTGGTTTGGCAGGATGCCGCTGCCGCCAGTTCGCCGCCGGTCACTCAAGTCATCGAAGGCAAAGGCGGGGGCGTGATCGTGCGCCGGGGCGAGGAAATCTGGCGCATTCAGGGTCTTCAGCCCGCCCGCCTGGAGGGCTCCGATGCGGAGATTCTGGATGTTCTAAAATCGGATCTGGAGCGCCGCTCTATCAAAGGCCGGCTCGGCCCCGGCGGCACCCTCGCCAAGCTGGTGGACCGGAGCGGATCCGAGTGGTCCTTGTCCGGGGCGGGCGAGCTCATCGTGACCTCGCCGGAAGGGTTCAAGCGGCCGATCACGATGCCGCGCGGCAGTCTGGATTCCCACGTCACCGAGATGTTAGAGGATGACGAGGGAAATATCTGGGTCGCCACCGCTCTCAACGGTCTTGTGCTTTTCCGCGAGGACCGGGTGGAGGTCGTCAACGCCGCCGCCGGACTGAGCGAAGGGGCGGTGCTCGCCGTCATCGGCGACAGCGGCGGCAAGGTCTGGCTGGGAAATCGCCGCGGCGGCGTGGACCGGATCGTCGATGGCCGGATCGAGCATCACGCCCTCGCCAGCGAGGCCGGGCCGGGTCAGGTCTCCGCCCTGTATGAGGATCGCGACGGCCGCTTGTGGGCGGCGTCCATGGATGGTCCGGTGTTCCGCTGGAAAGACTCGCAATTTGTCCGGCAGTATCCCGACGACGCGCGGCTCTCGAAAATCCGCGCGATCTATCAGGACGCCCGCGGCACGCTGTGGTTCGGCGGCCAGTTAGGTCTCATGCGCTCCACCGGCAGGCGCGTCGCCGAGGTCAAGGCCGAGGCGGGATTCCCCGGCGGCGAGGTCACGGTGATGACGGGCGGCGCGGCGGATGAACTCTGGCTGGGGACCTCCCAGGGCTTTGTGCTGCGCGACGCGGATGGGCGGTTAGAAACCATCGCGAAACCCAGTGATCTGTCGTACGGCCGGGTTTCCAGCATCCTGGTGAGCGCTGCGAACGAAGTCTGGGTCACCACTCTGGGCGCGGGCCTGTTTCTCTACGACGGGCAGCTGTGGCATCGCTTCGACCACTCGCAGGGGCTGCCGGATCCCCGGCTCACTCACGTGATCGATGACCAGCTCGGGCATCTTTGGTTCGGCTCCACCGGTGGCATCCTGCGCGTCAGTCGGGACGATCTGCTGGCCCGTTTGCAAACGGAAGATGCGCCGATCCACTGGCTGCGGATGGACCGCTCGGATGGCTTGCCGACCCGCGAATGCGTCGGCGGGCATCACCCGGCCGGGTGGCGTTTCAACGATGGGGCGATTTGGTTTCCGACGAACCTTGGCGTGGTCCGCATCGATCCCTCGCGGACCATGGTCAACCGCACTCCGCCAAAAGTATTCCTGCGCAAAGTCATCGCGAACGGGGTCACGCAACCGCTGACCAACACCACCCTGCGGCTCGGCCCGGGCCGCACCCGGCTGGAGTTTTTCTATCATGGCCTAAATTTCAGTGCCCCGGAAAAAGTCAGCTACCACACCCGGCTGGTGGGCTTGGAAAATAACTGGCGCGAGGTGGGAAGCCAGCGTCTAACCACCTACGAGTCCGTTCCCGCCGGGAATTATCGCTTCGAAGTGCTCGGCACGAACGGCGACGGCCTGGTCAGCCTCGCGCCCGCCACGATCGAACTTCAGGTGAAGCCGCATTATTGGGAAACGGCCTGGTTCTTCACCCAGGCAGCTCTCGCCGTGATCCTGCTCGCCGGGGGGATCGGCTGGCTGATCGCGCGAAGTCGGCTGAAACGGCGCATTTCCACGCTAAGAATCCACAGTGCCAGGGAGGCCGAACGCGCCCGCATCGCGCGGGATCTGCATGACGATCTGGGAGCCTCGCTCACCGAAATCGCCCTGCTAGCCGATCTCGGCGCGGAGCGGGCCGCGGGCAGCGCCTTCCAAAAACACCTCGACGAACTCTCCAGCAAGGCCCGCGCTCTCGGCCTGGCGCTCGATGAAATCGTGTGGGCGGTGAACCCGCGGGAGGACACGCTGGCCTCGTTGCTAGACTACCTTGCCAGTTTCGCCACCGAGTTCCTGGATCGGGCCGGCATCACGCTGCGCATGAATATCGCCACCGGCATGCCGGACCTGCCGCTGGATGCGAATGTCAGGCACTCGGTGTTTCTCGCGGTGCGCGAGGCATTCAACAACATCGTCAAGCACTCGCAGGCGAAATCCGCATGGCTGAACGGTTCGCTTTCTAACGGAGTCCTCGAAATCTCGGTGGAGGACGATGGCAAGGGCGTGGACGACTACGCCCTGTCGCGAGGCCACGGGCTGAGCAATTTCCAAGTCCGCATGGAAGCGTGCGGCGGCGAGTCGAAGGTCTCTCCTCGCGAAGGCGGTGGCACGGTGGTGTGTTTCCACGTTCCAGTGCTTGCACCCGAGTTGCTGTCTCCCTAAGTTGTTGGCTTGTGCCTCCCGAACCCAAAAAGACCATCCAAGTCGCCATCGTCGAGGACAACGTCGCGCTCGGGGAAAGCCTGCAAAAAGTCGTCGAGTCCATCCCGGATGCCGTCTGTCTTGGCGTGTGGGGCTCGGCCGAGGAGGGGTTGAAAAAGATCGACGCCTTCCGTCCCTCGATCGTGCTGATGGACATCAATCTGCCCGGCATGTCCGGCATCGAGGCCACCGCGCTGCTCAAGCGCCACCTGCCGGAAATCCAAGTGATCATCGTTACGGTCCATCGCGAGCATGAGAAAATTTTCGACGCCCTCAAGGCCGGCGCCTGCGGTTACCTCATCAAGCGTTCCCGTGCGGCCGACGTTCGGCAGGCGATTCTCGATGTGCATTCCGGCGGTGCTCCGATGAGTGCGGAAATCGCCCGCCGCGTCGTCGAGGCATTCCACGTCAACACCCCGATCGAGCCGAACCAGCCCGAGCCCGTCCGCCTCTCCCAGCGCGAAACATCGGTCGCCCAACTGATCGCCGAGGGCCTCGCTAACAAGGAAATCGCGGATCGGCTCGGCATCAGCACCGAGACCGTCCGTGGTCACTTGAAGAATATTTACGAGAAACTCCATGTGCGTTGCCGGACGGAAGCCGCAGTGAAATACCTCGACTCGGTCCGCCCGAGAAATCTCCACCGCTGAGTCATTCATCCGCTGCCGTTGCACCTGCTAGCCGAACTCTATCAATTCTGGGTGGCGTGGCGGGAATACGAGCACGATCTGTGGGATTTCACATTGGATCCCGTTGGGACAAAATAGCAGCCTCCCGATCCTCGCAGGCATCGGAATGAATTCCGCGCTCCAATTTTACGACAGCCTATCACACCGAGATATCGACGGTCAGGTCGCCGCCCAGGCACTCGATGGCGGCGGTTAGAACTTGGGTTTCCGTATTCTCGGGAATCGAAACGACGCCATGGGCGCGGAACATCGGCTGGCCGGTCATCGGCGCGCTTTCCAGGCCGGTGGTGAGTTCCTCGATGTTTCCCCCCGCCTTCGCGACGGCGGCGGAAAGTTCTCGGACGATCCCGGGACGGTCATTTCCGACCACCTCCACCATCAACGTGCGGCGGGCGAGGGGTTCCGCCGCATCCTCGCGGACCGCTAGGACCGTCAGGCCGGATCGGCCCGGGGATTGCAGCTCCGCGATCAGAGCGTCCACGGTTTCCGCGGGGCACTCGATGCGGGCGATGCCGGCGAACTGACCCGCCAGCCGGGCCATGCGGCTTTCCAGCCAGTTGCCGCCGTGGCTTGCCACGGCATCGGCGAGCGAGCTAACAAGGCCGGGGCGGTCGCTGCCGAGAACCGTCATGATGAGATAGCTGTTCATGGCTTGAAAAAAGCAGAGCGTCCGTGAAATGCCAAAGACTTTCCTCGCTGCGAAGCCCTCCCGGAGGACGGATTTTCTTCCCTCCAGCCTTGTGAATGGCGGAAAAGGGTTTCAGGCTGCGACCGATTCGAGCGAATACTCCAATGCCCCAAGATCATCCGTTTCAACATCTTTTCGAAACCCTCGGCCGCGTTCCCGCCGCCAGTGCGGAATCGGTGAACCGCCAGGCTTTTGAGGTTCTATCCGAGATTCTATCGGTGCCACTTGAGAAAACCGGCCGCTGTATCCTGCTGCGGGCGCCCCGCGCGGGGCACGGCAAAACCCACCTGTTGTCCCGAATCCAACACCAGTTGGGCGCGAGCTGTGAATTTATTCCCCTGCACGCCTCGTTCGGCTGCCGGATCGACGCGGCATCGGTCATCGACGACATACTCCGGCGTCTCGTCCGGCCACTGCCCGCTTCAGGCGGTCTTACGGCCCTGGACCTAGTGACGCGGCGGCTATTCGCGTCCGCGCTTCAGCCGCTGGTCGCCTCGGGCGAGGTGCCATGCCAGGATCGGCAAGGGGCCCTAACCGCCCTGCGCGCCCGGCCGGTGGAGACCTTCGATTTCCACCATCCCAACGCGGCCACCGCGCATTGGGCGCGGGAAAATTTCGAAGTGCTCGGCCAGCGGCTCAGCCTCGAACTCGCCCAGCGGGCCGGGCTGCCCGCGAGCGAAGTCGCATTGTGGGTCGAGGCGTTGTTCCGTTTCTCCGCCGCACCACTGGAGAATCCCAACCGGGTGAATGCGTTGGCGGAAAGCGTCCACGGCGGCACTGAAACTTCGATGCCGCGCTTGGAAGCGCTGCTCGGGCTGGTCACTTCGTTGACGCGCGTCGTGCTGGTGGCTGACGATCTGGAAGGATTTTCCACCGATGACACCTCCGCCCTCAAGTTCGCCGCCTTTCTCGGCGCGCTCCGCCAGTCGGTGGAGCGGCTCGATGTCATTTTGTCGCTGAATCAGGATATCTGGCAAAGTGCGTTTGTGCCCCGCCTGAGCGATGGGCTGGCGGACCGTCTATCGGAAGTGGTCGTGGAACTCGAACCACTCACGGAAACGGAAATGGCCGACCTGCTCGACTCCCGCGTCCCGGGACTGGGAGCCAGGGTTCTTGAGAAAATCGATGTCTCGTCAGCGGGCAAACACGCCCGCGGCTTGATGCGAGCGGCGGGCTTGGCTTGGTTGAAAGCGACCGCGATGGATTCCGCTCCGGCGGCCGTTGCGAAGCCGCCGTCCGCGCCGGTCGCGGAAATTTCCGAGCCCGTTTCCGAAACTCCGGCATTTACCTATTCTCACGATGTCGTTGCGGCGGTGGAAGATAGGCCGCCCCAGTGGCCGTCCCCCGAATTCACGCCGGCCCCGCCGTCCGATCCACCGACTCGAGACGATACCCAAGGTTTCACGCTGGAGCCCCCCGCGACTGTGTTCGCCCCGGCCGTCCAGCAGGAAATTGCTGCGCCCGCGATCCAAGTGCCTCACGATTCGCTGGCTGCCGAAGATTCTCCGTTTCAAATGGCCGCCCCGGAGAATCCTGCGTTCCCAGTGACGCCGACGGGCGGGCAACCGCCGCCACCATTCCTTCCTCCCGCCCATTTTGAGGCTCAGGAATTCGCCTCGTCGCCCTTCGCCGGGGAACCCGCCCAAACCTTGCAACAGGAGCCGACGCCGATTTTCAACCTGCCCGACAACCCGCCCGACAAGCCGGCCGAAGTGCCCCCGCCACCGACCGCCGCAGACACCGACCGGGTCGAAAATCTGCTCCGCCAATTTCGCGAGCGCTACGGTCGCGGGAGCTTGTGAAAATTTTCACAAACCCCTTGCGAAAACGGCCCGTTTGGGCGTTTCTGTCCGCGGCAAATCAGGCATGAGCACCACCATCCAAGAAATCGAGGCCCCCGACGCCAACGCCCGCGCCGCCCGCGCTGCCGACCATTATCACTCGGAAACGGACGACCTCGTCGGCGAGCGGATGGTCCTCAACATGGGTCCCTCGCATCCCGCCACCCACGGCGTGCTGCGCCTCATTCTTGAGCTGAACGGTGAGGTGATCGAATCCGCCGATCCCGACATCGGCTTCCTCCATCGCGGCGATGAGAAGATCGCGGAAAACATGCATTACAACCAGTTCGTGCCTTACACGGACCGCTTGGATTATCTAGCACCGCTTGCGAACAACGTCGCCTACGCCTGTGCCGTCGAGAAACTGATGGGCTGGACACTGCCACCGCGCGGCCAGGCGCTGCGCGTGCTGTGCTGCGAACTTGCCCGAATTTCCTCGCACATGTTAGGCGTCGGCGTTTGCGCCATGGACGTGGGCGCGATGACCGTTTTCCTCTACACCTTCACCGAGCGGGAGAAAGTTTACAACCTGTGCGAGCAGCTAACCGGCGCCCGGTTCACCACCTCCTACACCCGCGTCGGCGGCCAACTCCGCGACATGCCGCCCGGCTTCGAGGCTTCGGTCCGCACCTTCCTCGACGAGTGCCTCGTCACCATCGGCGAGATCGGCAGTCTGTTGGATAAAAACAAGATTTTCATCGATCGTATGGTCGATGTCGGCGTGATCAGTCGCGAATCCGCCATCGCCTTTGGCATGACCGGCCCGAACCTCCGCGCGTCCGGCGTCGCCCGCGACCTCCGCAAGGACAGCCCGTATCTCGGTTACGAAAAGTATCGGTTCGACGTGCCGATCGCCGACGAAGGCGACTGCTACGCCCGCTATCAGGTCCGCATGGAGGAAATGCGCCAGTCCATCCTCATTTGCCGCCAGGTCCTCGACACCATGCCCGACGGCCCCGTCAATCTGGCGGATTCCAAAAGCATGCTGCCCGACAAGGAGCGCGTGCTCATGTCGATGGAGGAACTCATCCATCATTTCATCGTCTCCACCCAAGGCATCAATGCCCCCGCCGGAGAAGTTTATTTCGCTGCGGAAAATCCGAAGGGTGAGCTCGGTTTCTACATCCATTCCAAGGGCGGCGGCGTCCCGTACCGCCTGAAAATCCGCAGCCCCTCGTTCTGCAATTTGTCCATCACCTCCAAGCTACTGCCCGGTCACATGGTTTCCGACATCCCGGCCATCCTCGGCTCGCTCGATTTCGTGATGGGCGAGTGTGACCGATAACACTAACCTGCCAACCGTATGAAAATTCTAACGACCCTGCTGATTGGTTTTTCTCTCGCAGCTCCAGCTTCCGCAGAGTTTGAAAATTGGACGAACAAGGACGGCAAGTCCGTCGAGCTCGACCTGCTCAAGGTCACCCAGGTCGAAGGCCAGGCCCAGGGAGAATTCAAAATGCGCAGCGGCCGCACCGCCACGCTCAAGGCATCCGACCTTGCGGCTGCCGATGCAAAACGTCTCGCCGAGTGGCAGCCGGCCGCGGCTGTTACGCCGGCAGCCACGGTTGCCAGCGTTTACGATCCTGTCCTGGACGGAAACCTCGTGTCGCTGAAAGGAAAATCCCTTGCCGCCCAGCGGGAATTCGTAAAGCCCACGAAATACTACCTCTTCTACCACACCGCATCGTGGTGCGGTCCATGCCAGAAGTTCACGCCCTCGCTGGTCGATTTCTACAAGGCCAACAAGACCGGCAACGATCAGTTTGAAATCGTCCTGATCACCCACGACAGCGACGAGAAATCGATGGAGGAATACGCCGCCGAGAAGAAAATGACGTGGCCTCACCTCAAGCTTTCAAAGGTCGGTAAGTTCAACAAGGAATTCAAACACCCCGGCCGGGGCATCCCCAATCTTGTCCTAACCGACACCCAGGGCAAAATCCTGAAGACCAGTTACGAGGGCGAAAACTATCTCGGCCCGGCGGTCGTCATGGACCACTTGGGAACCCTCCTGAAAAAGTAAGCCGCTCCCGCGCGACCATTTCCATGTCCCATTCCGTCCTGTCCACGCTCGAAGAATCCGTCGCCTCACCCGAGACTCCCGGCAGCCAGTTTTATGCGGCGTTCGCGGTGACTCCCGAGCTTGAGTCCCAGGCGGACATGCGCATCTCCCACTATCCGGAAAGCAAGCGCGCCGCCGTCCTGCCGCTGCTGCACATCGTCCAGCACAAGTTCGGCTTCATCTCCGCGCCGGCCATCGAGTGGGTCGCTAACAAGCTGGGCATCGAGCCGATCAAGGTGCTCGAAGTGGTCACCTTCTATCCGGGTTTCCGCCAGTCGGCTCCGGGAAAATTCCACATCCGCGTCTGCCGCACCCTGTCCTGCGCAATGGGCGGCAGCTACGAACTCATGGAACGCCTGTCCGAACTAACGGGCATTGATCGCACCACCAGCGATTCTCATCACCACCCGATCAGCGTTTCCCCCTGCGGAAAATTTTCCGTCGAGTTCGCCGAGTGCCTCGCCTCCTGCGGCAGCGCGCCGGTCTGCATGGTGAACGACGATTTCCACGAAGCCGTCGCCCCCGGCAAAGCCGAGGAACTCCTCGCCAAATACGCGTCCAACGCCTGAACAGATTTCTCTGCATGATCACCTACACCAAGCAGCCCCACGCCCGCGAGTACCGGCTCATTTTCAAGAACGTGGACCGGGAAGGATGGGATCCTTCCATGGAGTGTTATCTGCGCGATGGCGGCTACGAGGATTTAAAAAAGGCCTTCGCCATGCAGCCGAAGGAAGTCACCGAGGAGGTGAAGAAGTCCGGCCTGCGCGGCCGCGGCGGCGCGGGATTCCCGACCGGAATGAAATGGACCTTCATCCCGCCTAACAACACCAAGCCGGTCTATCTGATTTGCAACGGCGACGAGTCCGAGCCCGGCACTTTCAAGGACCGCTATATTCTCCATCAGGATCCGCATCAGCTTGTCGAGGGCATGGTCATTTCGGCCTACGCCGTCGGAGCGCACACCGCCTACATCTACATCCGCG
>JANMSI010000078.1:0-9982 GCA_031389115.1 Akkermansiaceae bacterium | reverse complement strand
GCGGTGGAACCACCCGGTCCCATTCCGAACCCGGAAGTGAAACGCCGCAGCGCCGATGGTAGTGAGACGATAGGTCTTGTGAGAGTAGGTCGTCGCCAGGTATATGCCCGGCTCCAAGCAATTGGAGCCGGGCTCTTTTTTGGGCAATGAGTGGGCTAAAGGTTCAGCATCCTAGCGACTGCGCCCTAATGTCTCCGACTCGGGAGAATCCTGAATCAAGTTTTGAAATCACGAGTTTGGAACGAGAGCCAGCCGAGGGTGAAGAGGCTGATATTAAGACCCAGCAGGAACGCATACGACTCGATGATTTTCGGCCACGACACATTGTCCTCCAAAATGAAAACCCAAGCGCTCATTCTCCAAGTAATAAAGTAACTCTCGTAGGGTTTGAAGAAGGGGAACCCTTGCAAGATCATATCGACGAACAAGATTGTCAGCGTGATGATGGTGGCGGCGGCGGGTTTGATTTTGAAACACGAAAACATAAATGCAATAGACGACAGCGTGACCATGCTGATGCCAATACCAGCGGCGGACAGAGCGAGCCGACTTGCTCCTTCTCTCCAGTCCGGGTATGCGGCGAAAACCTTCATTTTAGGCTCCATGACAAACAATCCGCCCTCCCAGCCGACGGCGGCAACGGCCATCGCGTAGCCGGTGACGCCGACGAAAAAAACGAAGGAAACCGTGTAAAGTGAAACTGCGGTGTATTTTACTAACAATAATCGCAGTCGGCTGATCGGTCGGGCGAATACGAGCCTGAGATTGCCGTCTTCGTTCTCTTTCGCCACGATGTCCCCGGCTACCAGCGCGAAGTAAATCGAACCAAGCAGAAACATGCTCAGTAGCATGATGGTGAAGGTGATGGTTAGCGAGCTGTAGTAAGTACCGAAGTCCAGGCCATTGCGCTCTAGCATCCCATGCATGTAGCTCTGGCTCCGAGGCAGCTTGTAGACCAGCAGGATAACGGCTTCCATAATGATGAACGCACCGTAGCCCATCCATGTCCGCGGGCGGGCGAAGAGTTTGCGGAGCTCGCCACGGAGTTGCTGAAGGAAAAGCATTCTAGTTAGGGCTGGGTGCGCCGCTGTGGATTTCCATATATAGATCTTCCAGTGAGCGACGAACTGGAGAAAAGGCGTGGACGCGAACGCCGGCAAGGACCAGACTTTCTATCAACTTAGAGGGATCGGCGTTGTGGGGCAGGCTGATTCGACCGGTAGATAGAACCTCGCCACCTGCGGTGTGGATGAGTCCGCATGCGGCGCGCCAAGGTTGGAGATCGACCTCGAAGACTGGGGTGTCATTCTGCAGCCCGTTCACCGAGCCTTCAAAGACACGCTGGCCTTCGCGGAGGATGGCGACGCGATCGCACATCAGCTCGACTTCAGCTAACAGGTGAGAGTTAAATAGAACCGTGATGCCGCGTTCGTCGCGGAGGTTGAGGATGAAATCTCGGAACCACTTGATACCCTCCGGGTCGAGGCCGTCGGTGGGTTCATCTAGCAGGAGGACTTCGGGTTCGGGCAGCAGGGCTTGGGCGAGTGCGAGGCGCTGGCGCATGCCGTGACTGTAGGTCCGGACCTTGGAATGAACACGTTTGCTCAAGCCGACGCGATCAATCACCTTCAGAGCTGCCGCTGCATCGAAGCCGCCCGAGTAGCCCATGAGGATTCGTAAATTGTCCCAACCAGTCAGATAGTCGTAGAAGGCGGGGGACTCGAAAATAGCGCCGACTTTCCGCAAGGCCTGCGACCGGTGTTCGAGCACGGAGATGCCACCGATGGTGACATCGCCGCGGTCGGGATAAACCATTCCGAGGATGATTCCAAGCGAGGTGCTTTTCCCCGCTCCATTGTGACCTAGCAGCCCGTAGATTTCGCCGCGCCGGACATGGAAGGAAAAATCCGTGAGCGCGGGCTTGTCGTTGAATTTTTTGAAGAGACCGTTGGCGACGAGCATGGTGAAGCGGATTTTAGTTGCCGACTGCTAGACGGAGCTTGTTGGAGGCGCTCATGTCGGCGTAAAGAAAATTTACCTTGCCGGGATGCCAAGGTTCCTTGTCGTAAATCAGCGGGATTTTGTCCGGCCGATCCTTGATGCCGAACAAGGCGAGTTGCGATACATGCCTGCCGCTTTGTGTTGAATTCCAAAAGTAACTTGAACCTGATTTCACAAACTCCTTTTTGTCGGCGGGACACTGGAAGGCATCCGACGTTTCAATATAGGATGACAGCTCGGATTCAAGGACGGGAATGTCATCGTTTTTGGAAGTCCGTCCGGTCGCGAGTTCTGGCAATTTGTCGTTGTGTTCCTGCAAGTAGCCTTGCAACCCGACACCCAACGAGCGGAGCTTGTCCAAGCACGCGGCTTCGCGAGATTTCCCAAGAACTGAGAGCGAAACTGGGTAAATAACCGCAGCGAGAACTCCGGCGATTCCGAGGACGACCAGCAATTCGACGAGTGTAAATGCGGGTTCCTGCTTCATAGCCTTGGTCCGAATTCATTGCCTCGCAGTCCTTGCATCGTCTCGTTCATTGCTTCCATTAGGGGAGCGAGATCGAGCTTGGTATCGGCGCTGGAGTTCTCGAAATAGGCCTTCATTCCTTCCCGGCTGATTTTATCTAACAAATCAGAACCCAGTTCATCGGCGCGAGCCATTTCTGCTCCAGTGCGGCCTTCGTTGATTTCCTTCAGACCCTGCTCCACGAATTTTTTGCGCTGCTCGGGCTTCATAGCATCAATAGACTCCATGAAGCGCCCCATGGATTCCATGATGGTTAGATCGATGAATAAGCTCTTCTCATTAGGGGCGAGTTTTCGGAAGAACGTTTCGCCGGTGCGATTCTCCCGGTTTCTTTCGCGTTCTTGGAAATCCAGCCGGTTGACGAGGCTTGCAATCTTGCGGAGCTCTTCGTCGCGGCGCTTCGCTTCAGCGGGATCGGGCGGAGACTTTTCGGCCGACCAATCCGCGAACCGGGTTTCTGCGACAACTCGGTTGACTCGCTCTGCGGTAATTTTCCGCGATCCGGTGTAAGCGCGGACAGCCCAAACGCAGCTCCAAACCAACAAGAGGATGATCCCCGCTTTTAAGAAAACAGCCCTGCGTTCCATAGTTGGCGAAGATTAGGCGAGGTGGGATTGCGCGCAAGCGGACAAACATCCAAGACGCGGAGTTGCCAATTCTCCGTGAATGGGTTGAATTGACACGATGAATGGAAATTTGAGTTTGGTGGTGATTCTGTCGGTAATGGCAATGGCGTTCGTAAATGGTGCCGAGCTTGCTGAATTGGTGGGCAGAGCAGAAAAGGGGGAAGCTCCCGCGCAACTGGAGCTGGGCGGAATCTATGTGACGGGTAAAGGCGTCACGAAGGATGTCGCGGAGGGTGTGAAATGGATTTCCAAAGCGGCGGAGCAGGGGAATTCGGAGGCTCAGATGAAGCTCGGGGGAATTTACATCGGCGGCAGAGGCGTGCTGAAGAACAGCCGTGAAGCGGCGAAATGGTACAAAATGAGCGCCGAGCAGGGCAACCCGGATGCCCAATGCCAGATCGGACGGATGCATCTAACCGGGGCCGGTGTGCCTAAGGACGACGTGGAGGCTTACAAATGGTCGAGTCTGGCTGCGACCCAAGGCAATGAAGCGGCGAGGAAGGTTATCGTATTCATTTTGGTAAGAATGACTCCGGCGCAAATCATGGAAGGGAAGCAGCGGGTGGAGGAGTTTCTGGCGCTGAAGGAGGCGGGTGGGCCGTTGGAAATGCCAACGGAGGAACCTTCAATGCCCACTGAGCTGTTGCCCCTGTTTCCATCCGATTGATCGGTCAGGGAGCAACAACGACGTTGGCAAACTGGGAAGTATTCAAGAGGTTTTTGTCACCGCTGCTCACCCAAAGTCCCAGATAACAGGTTTTCGGCAGTGTTAGGGTCGTCTTGCCGATTTTGATCCAAGTGGTGCCGTTGACGCTTTGGTAAGCGGTGATGACGGTGCCCACGCGAACCAAGCGTACCCAACTATTGGCGGGTGTAGTGACGGGACGGGTGGTTTTTGCAATATTTCCGGCAGTGTTCACCCTGCGCAACCATTGATAGTTACCACTCCCATCGACGCCCAAATATATTTGCCGGGAGTTAGCGGCTAACGATTCACGGATCATCACTCCGACGCGGGTTCCGGCTCCGGTGTTGTTAAGCTTGCTAACACGGGCGGTGATGCTTCCGTCGCCGCTAAGGGTTTGCCAGCCGAAGTTTCCAGAATCCGCCGTATCGGCGATGACCCCTGCGCCTGCGATCGTGAAGACCCCATTGCCGTAGGTGGCAGCGCCGGCAATATTGGCGCTGCCGACGCGGTCCAGACTCCAAGGCAGGGGGAGGGAGCTTGTGTTGATTTTGATTTGGAGAACTATTTCGGTGAACGCCCCTGCGGAATCAGTCGCACGGACCGTGAATAGATTGAGGCCGGCAGCGCCGCCCAAGGGAGTGCCGCTTAAAGACCCCGAGCTGGCGATGATCAGCCAAGCGGGACCGCTGACCTTGGAATAGGAAAAGGTATCACCGATGTCGGGATCCGTCGCAGTGGATGCAAGAGATGAGTCGCGATAAGGCGCTTTTTCGAAACCTGCAGGATACACGAGCGGACTGATTTTAAAAACAGGAGCATCGTTAGTATTGGAAACTGTGATGCTCAAGGTCGCGGTGGCGGATGCGTTGGACGGGTCGGTGACACTCACGGTGAAGGAGTTTGTGCCGACATCCGAGTTAAGTGGAGTCCCGCTCAGTTTGCCGTCAGCGGAAACCGAAAGCCACACAGGACCGGCGATTTTTTGGAAGTTAAGGATGTCACCCGGATTCGCATCGTTGGCAGCAAGTTGTCCTGAAAAATTGTCATCCTCATTGGCAGCGAATGAGATGAAGTTTGCGGGGAAGATTGGTGCCGAATTTGTCGGTGCGATGATTGCGGGCGTGACTTTGACTAACACCGTTGAAGTATCGGAATATACCCCTCCTCCGTTGGTTCGGAAGGTGAACTCATCGCTGCCGGTAAAGCCAGGACGGGGCAAATATGAGAGATTCGGTGCGACTCCGCTGAGGGTACCGTTAAGCGGGCCATTAACGATGGAGAACGTCAGGCTGCGGCCAGCGGGATCGCTGCCGCTGAGAGTCATGACTAGCGACGTATCTTGTGCGGCGGTCAGAATTTGCGGGTATGCGAGTGGCGACAGACTGGTGTCCGTCCCTTCCAGGATATGGAATTCCGCGACACAAATTCCAGAGGTATCGCCGCTCCCAAGAGCTTTCAAGCGTACAAATCGTCCGCTCGTGGCGGCGAAGTTCACTTGTTTCTCGGCCATGGAAAAGGCAAAAGTGCCACTTGCGACCGGGCTTCCCCAATTGGTGCCATCCAAGCTGATGAAGAACTCGTAGTCTCGAATTTGCGCTAGGGAATGTTGATCTTGGTGTGGAAGATATTGAAACCCACTGATGCTCTGGACGGCGCCTAGATCGATTTGGATTTCATGCGGTTGTGCCAGGCTGGCCGGCACCGGAAGAGTTTTCCAGCAAGTTGTAGGATCACCGTCAAACGCGAACGCCCCTAAGAAATCTGGAAATTGCACACTATCCACATGTTTCAAGGTCCATCCAGCGGTGGACAGCACATTGACATTGGGCACCGGGGGCCTTGGGAGAACGGTGATCGCGATTGTGGCTGCCGCGGAGTTCAACTTACCGTCACTTACTTGAAAGGAAATTGAGTCAGAACCCTTGAATCCGAAGGCAGGTTCGTAGATAAGATTGGGTGCCGTTCCACGGAGAGTGCCCTTTGCCGGACCTCCAAGGACAACGAACGTGACAGGACTTCCTTCAACATCCGTTCCGTCCAACTTGAAAGGCAGAGGAGAGTTTTCCGACGTGGTAAGGGATCTAGCAACTGCGACGGGTGCGTCATTAACGGCATTGACCATGATGGAAACGGAAGCTGGCGCTGAAATAACCGTTCCGTCATGGACTGCAAACGTGAACTGGTCAACGCCGTGAAAATCGAACGCGGGGTTATATATCAAATTTGGCGCGACTCCGGAAATTGTGCCGTGGGTGGGTGCCGTGACGACAGAAAACGTCAAATGGTCCGCGTCCAGATCCGAGCCTCCGAGGATGATGGGAAGAGGCCTGTCTTCATCAGTTGTTACGGACTTGGAACTCGCGAGCGGCACGTCGTTCACCGGTGTCACCGTGATCGACACTGTCGCGGGCGCGGAGTTGATTTCGCCATCATTCACGCGGAAACTGAATTTGTCGTTGCCATTGAAGCCGGCGGCAGGTTGGTAAATTAGATTCGGAGCCGTTCCCCCGAGGATGCCGTGTTCGGGGCCGCTTAGAATGGTGTAGTTCATTGGATTTCCGTCTCCATCAGCTCCCTCAATCGTGATGGTACGAGTGGTGGACTCTGGAATTGTCACGGATTTAGATAGAGCAACTGGAGCGTCATTCACCGCAGTAACCGCGATAGAAACTGTAGCGGGAGCCGAGGTGGCAATTCCATCGCGAACCACAAATGTGAAACTATCAAGTCCATTGGAATTTGCTGAAGGAGTGTAAGTTAAATTAGGGGCTGTGCCGGAGAGGCTGCCTTGCGCCGGGGGTCTATCGATTGCGAATGTCAACGTGTCTCCCTCGGAGTCCGTGCCATGAAGAGTTAGGCCCAAAGCTGTGTCTTCAGGTGTCGTCAACGAATTCGGCGAGGATACGGGAGCAAAGTTCCGCACCAATGGTTGCGAGTCTTGAATCACTCCTAGCTCGGCCACGTTCATGTAGAAACCTCCGTTGGCGTCAGTTAACCCTCGTAGCCTGATGAATCTGGCGGTAGTCGCGGCGAATCGGATTTCCTTCTGATCGCGGGTATTTGCAAATTCGCCCGTAGCGACGGGACTTCCCCAGTTCAACCCATCAAGACTCACATAGAATTCAAACTGCCCCACATTTCCGTTTGAATATGCATCTTGCCGCGGCAAATAATGAAATCCGACGATGCTTTGTTCGGTTCCCAAGTTGATCTGTATTTCATGCGGTGGTGGAGGAGCATTCGTTCTCCACTCCGTATGCCAAAACGTCGTCGGGTCTAAGTCGAACGCATATTTTGCTTGATAGCCCTGACGATCCTCACTGTCCACATAAGTCAAGGTCCAGCCGGAGCTGGAGCTGGGGGGCAAAGGCCTGACATAGTGAGAAATCTCAGCGGAATACTGGCTTTGCACTCCAGCTAAGTTGACAGCAGACACAGCAAAGAAATATGTCGTTCCCTCGACCAGATTTGTCACGGAAGTTTCGGTGATCGGCCCCACGTCGATAACGTTCGGGTAGATCCCGGAGGCAGTACCATAACTCAGTTTATAACCTGAAATATCGGTCTCAAGGTTTGCATCCCAAGCTAACGTAAGCGGCGGTGCTGCCACAAGATAAGCAGCTGAGAGCAAGGGCAATCCACTCATAATCAGCCTTCGCAGGCTGACTCCCAACCTTTGAGGCAGGAGATGGGAAATAGTTGCAACGAGTGAGGGAGCGGGATTCCTTGGGTGCAAGGCTCCGCCCAATTTGGCCCTGGGGGCCAAGCGGCTGGTGGTCATGGCTGGTTGTAAGGATGGCGATTTAGATAAAGCCTTCCGTCTTTGGCCTCCGGAGTGGGACTCTCTGGAGAAACGGACAACTTGCTTCTGGAAATTGGCGTGGCTGACCGAAGATTCCTCCGAGCAGACCCTGCCGTATGGGACAGATCCAGATTCAAGCCGCCTGAGCTGCGAAAGGGACTCGCATCTCAGGAAGATTTTAAACTTTGATTCAAGGTGGATCGCAGGGATCGCTTGAACCGCGGTTGTAGTGGTTTTGTCGATCGTTGACTGTTCAGGTCTCTGACCTGTCGAAAAACTTAAAAATTAAAGAGATCTTAACAAGAATAATCTTCTAACTTTTTGAACATTTCCGAATGGGCTAGTTTTTCAGTCATTTTTATTCGAGGCTGAGGCAAAAATCTGAGGAGTGAGGCGGACCTAGGAAATCGGGCCAACAAGGAGATTTCGTGGGTGTGATTGAAAGTGGGCCGGAGGTGGTAGTCGCTTAAGGCTTCGTCCGGGACGCCAAGAACTTGCGACCCTTGAGGCCCAGCAAGTGACCGGTGGCGATGGAGCGCACGGTGCCTTAGGAGTCTTTTGTTTTGGGGCCGAAGCAGGCGGGATGCTGGAATCACTCCCCAAATAGTGAGAACCGGAGTCCGTCACGGCCCGCCCAGCGGCAAAGGGCGGGCGTGTTGCGCATGAGAGGTAAATGAATTGACACCCATACCGGGCTCCCTAAAGACTACCCCGGTAGTTAAGAATTCTTAATATGTTGGCAAGCTCCCGATACTCCATCCCTAAGGCGGCGGTGTATGCCGTCTCAGTTGTCGTCCAGGCTGCATGCGCGCTTAATGCGCAAAATTTCACTGCTCGGTCTGCCAGTTTCAACCCTTTCGGAATCAACGGACCATTGCCTTTCGGTGAGATGGCGGACGATGGCGGAGGCTTGGAATTGAAAGGTGGTCTCACCTACGGTGTAGGCCTGTCTTCAACCTACAGCTCCAACATACTCCTTTCCGAAAACGATCCAGAAAGTGATTTCTCGTTAAGCGTTTTACCCAATCTCAGCTACAGCACCGATCCAGAAGGAGGTGCCATGGTAGCCATTTCTGCAAACTACACGCCGTCCGCCAGAGCCTCATTAAGCAATTCGGATTACAATTCGTTCGATCAAACGGGTAGCGTATCGATGATTGTCTCTGGATCGCGAACTACGATCAGCGCATTTGCTGGGATTTCTCAAGACTCTGGCGCCGATAGTCTGGCTGCTGATCAAGGATTTTTCACGGGGACCGCCGTAAGTTTCGGTCTTCAAGGGAGTTACCAGCTTGCGCCGAGAACTTCAATTAGCGCCGGTTGGGCGTCTTCTATTACCAGTTACGGGAATGGCGCGGCCGGGGGCTCCAGCGCCTATTCGTTGAGTATCAGCGGCTCTTGGGCGGCCACCGAGCGATTGAGCTTTGGCCCAAGCATAAGCTACTCCCCTAGTAGTTCCGACACTACAGGAGATATCGATACTTGGGGATTCGCGGGGCAAGGAAGTTACAAGGCGAGTGAGAAGATTCAGCTATCCGCCTCAATTGGAGTTCAGCATTCTGTTTACTCTCGGGAAAAGGCATCGGGGGATTTTTCCCCTACGGGCAGCCTGAATGCCAGTTACCAAATCAACGAACTTTGGTCTTGGGGCGGCTCGATCCAGTCGGGGCTCACCCCATCGCCGACCGGGAAAAATTATGTGATTAATGGTTGGCAGCTCTCCAGCCATTTGAGCCGTCAACTCCTCATTGGTTCAGCCGGGATTGGAGTAACTATGGATTTTTCGAATTTCGAAAGCGTCGGGCCTGCCGGTCAATCGCAAGCCAGCCAGGAGAGCCAAGAAAACGCTGGCTTTTCGCTCAACTACTCGAGGCCGCTTTTTAGTGACCGCGTTGGATTTACCTCTTCTCTCGTTTATACGCTCAATTCAGGAGACATCCGCTGGTCTCAGCTTTCGCTAAACGCCAGTTTAAGCATGGCGTTCTAAATTTTCCGCGTGAGAAACGATTTCCGCCTACAGGCCTTCAATGGCTTGAGCGCGAACAAGGCGAGCGGGTCTGTCTAAATTCAGGGTGCGAAAACGCGTTGGCCACGGTGCTGACAAAGGGTTTGATACGCACGATCAGTTTGACGGCCTCGAAGAAAAATTCGATTTGCTAGCAGCGGCGCTGAACTTCGGCGGTGGGGTCGAGACGGTTAGTCGGAAACGATTGTTGGAAAGCAGCCGCCTGCGTTATGCCGGGCGGGGTCGCGAGGGGCGCAGCCGCCTCATCGACGAGCTTTGCGACGCCTTGGGGATCACCCGCAAGCACGCCATCAAGGCACTCAACGGGCGTGTC
>JANMSI010000077.1:0-33529 GCA_031389115.1 Akkermansiaceae bacterium | reverse complement strand
TCCAAGTCATTTCCTTTTAAGAGTCCGGCTGCGTATTCCCCGAATGCGAAGCTGGTGCTTTCCTCGACCAAGGCATCGCGATCACCATGGATTTCTCGACCCTCCAGTCGGCTCAGGGAAATGATCTCGCGTGCTTGGTCTTTCTACCAGCGCTGACCGGAGTGGCTCATTTTCACCAGAAAATCCATGGTGATCGCGATGCCTTGGTCGAGGAAAGCACCAGCTTCGCATTCGGGGAATACGCAGCCGGACTCTTAAAAGGAAATGACTTGGATGCCGCCACCCGCACCACGCTCGCCGACAAATTGGCACGGCTGACAGGCATTCAGGCGGCTGTTTGGCTGGCCCACGATCTGCGTCTGGATCCCACGTTTTTCCGGGCCGAGCTGCTACGCAAGGAGGGAAAAGTGATAGGGAGGTTCGACGGACGAGTCGCGTGGGGAACCACCGAGCAGGCTGCAGACGCTCCGAATTACGACCCCTCCTATTCACTCGCTTACGGGGCGTTTTCCACCGCCATGCTCGACTATCTGGGACGTGAACTTGGCTATAAGGAGGATCAGCCGTATGAAATTCTAACTGGCAAAGTGCAGCCGTGGCGCTGGAATAGCAACAATCAGGTCGTCAATCTCAGCACCCGCCTTGCCACCGCCATGAGGGACAATCCGCATCTGCGGGTCCTCGTCATGGGTGGACGCACGGATCTGGCGACACCTCCCGCGGGAGTCGCCTACTCGGTCCGCCACATGGCCAACCTGCCTGCAGATGTCAGGCAAAATATTTCAACCACGTTCTATGACGGCGGCCACATGTTTTATCTCAATCCGCCCGACCTCGCAAAATGTCGGACCGATATCGTTGAGTTCATTCAAGCCGGGAAACCTTGAAATCGCTAATTTCTGTTAGCATGGGGCAATGTGCGCTTGCTTATGATTGGCTCTCATGCGGCGGACGAAAACACTTCACCCTTCATGGTTCAGAGTTGAAAACTCTGGCAAGCCACGCGCTTTATTCAGCCACGAGCACCATTACGCTCGTAACCACCAAATCATGAAAGCGAAAGCCATATTGTTTCTATCTACCGCCAGCCTGCTTCATGCGGGAAGTCCCGACTTGGAAACCACCATCTCCGCCAAACCGGAACCATGGATCAAACCAACCCTTGATATCCGAGCCCGCTACGAGTTCGCCGATGTCGATGGTGTCGGTCCATCCGGATCGGCACTTGGCAATTCGCACGCATTTACCATCCGCGAGCGTCTCGGACTGAAAACCCAGGCGTGGAATGGCTTCAGCGCCTTTCTCGAAGGCGAGTTCAGCCAAGCGGTCATTGATGATTACAACGGTGGTGCCGGCCCGACGGCCGATCCGTTCGACCCTAAAAATTCAGCGATATTCGATCCAGAAACCAACGAGCTGAATCAAGGCTACGTCCAATACGAAGGCTTTGAGACGACCGTGAAAGCGGGTCGCCAGCGAATCATCTACGACAATGCCGCGTTCATCGGCAACGTCGGCTGGCGTCAGAACGAACAGACCTATGACGCTTTATCGATTGCAAACAAGTCTATCGACGGGCTGACGCTCAACTACGCCTTTATCAATCAAGTGAACCGGATTTTTGGTTCAGATGCGGATTCTCCCATTGCTCCACTTACCGGGTTTACCAACGTGCAGGATCTCGATGCGAGCGTCCACCTCTTCAACGCAGCATACTCGGGAATCGGTGGCGTAACGCTTGGCGGGTATGCCTACGTCATGAACTTTCAGGACATCCCCGCTTGGGACAACAATACCTTCGGTGTCAGTGCAAAGGGCATTCTGGGCGGCATCGCTCTGTATGGCGAGTTAGCCTATCAGGACAAATCCGGCGTCGGTCCGGATGATGACGCATTGTATGGTCATGTGACTGCAACGAAGACCTTCGGCGACCAGTCGGTGACGGTCGGTGTGGAACATCTCGATGCTGGATTTCAAACCCCGCTCGCGACGGTTCACGTCTTCAATGGATATGCGGATGCCACCGATTTCGCCAGGATCTCCGGTGCGCATAACGGTCTCACAGATCTTTATGTGACCCACACGACTCCAATTTTTTGCGGCATCAAATGGTTGAATGCCCTCCACGCGTTCGGCGATAACGAAATCAGCACGGGTTACGGCTGGGAATATAACTCTGTTCTAACCAAGAAATTTGACGATCATTTCACCGCACTCGCCAAGGTCGCGGTGTTTGATGGCGGAGATGATGCCTTCGTCGGCCCTACGGGTGGCCCAGGACTCCGGACCACGTCGCGGTTTTCGATTGAATTGGATTATACGTTTTAAAGTTAGACATCTTCGGATGCCACCAGAAGCGGGTCATTTCGGTCACACGAAGTGGCCCGTTTCCTATTCCGTGAGGTGGGTGGGCATCGCGGCGAACGCCATTTCACACAATCCGATAAACGCCTCCTCGACAAGGCTTGGCTCCCGCTTGGGTGAGTGGAAAACCCCCCACTCGCGCTCGATTCCGGGCTCCTCAATGTTTACGACCTTCAAGCTGCCATCTTCGATTTCGCGAGCGGCAACCCATGGGGCGACGATACCCACACCGATGCCAAGCTTGGCCATTTCCTTGATTGCCTGCATATCTCCAAGCACCAAGGGCTTTCTCGCATGACTGCCTTTTTGTTCTAACCACTCTTCGATCAATCGGTAGGTTTCAGTAGCCTTGGCATAGATGATGAACTGGTGGTGATTGATCGAAGACAGCACTGTGGAACTATCAATCGCCCACGGATGGAATGGTGAAACAACAAATGCGAGCCGATCCCTGAACATCGGACGATAACCCTCGCCCCCTTTTCCCCGCGGCTTGAGACCTACGACCAGGTCGAGATCCGCGCTGGCCAGCCGGTCTAGCAGAACAGTTGTGTCCCCGGCTTCGATGACCGGCTCGCATCTTGGGAAGCAGTCCCGGAACTCCCGCAGGACTGAGGGGATCAAAAAATGGCACAAGCTGTGCGGGGCGCCGATGCGAATGCGGGTTTGCCCCCAGCGGCGCAAACCATCGAGATCCCGGCTGGCCTGTTCGAGTTCAAAGATCACTCGTTTGCAGCGTCGTAGCAGCAATTCACCTTCTGCGGTGACCGCAATTCGTTTTCCCGTTCGATCCAGCAAGCGGCATGACAACTGTTCTTCGAGCGTCCTGAGTGAATGACTCACCGCCGACTGGGTTACAAAAATCCGCCGCGCGGCGAGTGTGAAACTCCCCTCCTCCACCACTGCGACGAACGCCCTAAGCTGCCTTAAATCCGGAACCCACTCCATAAAATGAAGCGCTCTCATGAAGCGCATCTTCCAAATGAGCAGCGCTTGTGCCAAGCCGCCAGCTTTGGCGTTCATCCCTTTGCCGGACTCCCATGGATGGAATCTCAAAACAGTCTCGAGGCAGCCGCTCCCACCCGTTTCTTACCTGTCCATGGTTGAGACGCCATGGTCTGCCACGCTCTGCGATCGGGGTGCATGAGTTCACTTCATTCCGATGATGAACCTTCAGCTCTCAATGAATTTTCATTGCATCCCAACTTGGCATCCGGGCCGCTACTACCACGGACACACTTCAATTACCCATGGATCCAGTATCATCATTATCGCGCCGCAAATTTCTATCATTCTCTACCAAGACCACCGCACTCGGGCTGCTTGCCTCCGGGTTGCCAGCGGGCTGGGTTGGAGCACAGACCGCCAGCGAGTCGCCCGAGGCCCCGAACGTCAATTTCGGCATCATCGCCCTAACGGACTGCTCGCCCATCGTCATCGCCCATGAAAAGGGCTTGTTTAAGAAGTACGGGATCAACTCCACCGTCACCAAGGGTGCGAGCTGGGCCGCCATCCGCGACTCGCTTTCCAATGGCGACATCCAGGCGACCCACATGCTGCTAGGCATGCCCATCGCCTCCACCATGGGCCTCGGCGGTGCGCCGAAGAAGCCGATGATTGTGCCTTGGATCATGAACCGCAACGGTCAGGCCATCACCTTGGCCAACTCCCTCAAAGGCAAGGTCGCCGCCGATCCCAAGGCCCTCAAGCCGCTGGTCGATGCCGCCAAGGCAACCGGCACGCCGATGTCATTCGCCATGACATTTCCACCGGGCACCCACGCCATGTGGATTCGCTACTGGCTCGCCGCCGGTGGCATCAATCCCGGCGACGCCGCAGGCGCGGGTGCTGACATTTCCCTGATCACCATCCCGCCTCCGCAGATGGTGGCAAACATGCAGGCTGGAAAAATGGACGGCTACTGCGTGGGCGAGCCATGGAACGGCAAGGCCACCAAGGACGACATCGGTTTCACCGCCATCAACACTCAGGACATTTGGAAGGATCATCCGGAAAAAGTCTGCGCCTTTAGCGAGGATTTCGCCGCCAAGAATCCCAAGACTGTGAAAGCCATACTCAAGGCTCTCCACGAAGCCAGCGTCTGGCTCGATGTGATGGAAAACCGCCCCGAGCAGGCGAAAATCGTCAGCGCCACAAGTTATATCAACTGCCCGCCAGAAGCCATCCTCCCACGCCTCCAGGGCAAATATGACATGGGCGACGGCCGCAAAGTCCGCGATCCGAACTATATGATCTTCAGCGAGCGCAACTGCAACTATCCGCAGCCGAAGTATGCCAAGTGGTGGCTCACCCAGCTCCGCCGCTGGGGCTTCACGGATGGCGCTCCTGACTATGTAGGCGTCGCCAAACAAGTCATGCGCACCGATATCTATGAGGAAGCGATGAAGGAAATCGGTTATACCCACGGCGGCCTCAGCATGGCCAAGGACGAATTCTTCGACGGTGTCTCCTTCGACCCCGCCGGTGACATGGATGCCTACGCCAGCTCCTTCGCCGTCAAGACACTCAAAGGCTAACACAGTCCGCTCCCTCCCTCAATCGATCCCGCAATCCGGTCCGATGAAACTCTTCTACCAACTCAAGCTCGACGCCCTGCTCCTGCCCACCATCGCGCTGCTCATCTGCCTCGGCGGCTGGGCAATGATCGCGGGCCATGGCAAGACCACCGTTTCCGTGGACGACTGGGGTGACAAGGTCACCAAGACCGAGCGCTTCGGCCTCTCCAAGAACCTCCCCTCGCCCAGCGAGACGTGGATCGCGAGTAAGCCCTACATCGTCGAGCCTTTCGCCAAGCGCGGCGAGCTCGATCAGGGCATCCTTCGCTTCGCATGGCTCTCGCTGAAGCTCGTCGCGCAGGGGTATGCCATCGCGCTGATTCTCGGCACGCCCATCGGTTTCTTTCTGGGACTGTCGAAAAATTTCACCCGCGCCTTCGATCCCATCATCCAGATTCTACGGCCCGTTTCCCCGCTCGCCTGGCTGCCGCTTGGCATGGTGCTGTTCAGCGGCCTGAAGGTCATGGACGCCAGCGGCCGCTCGGTCTTTGGCACATCGGACGCCGCCGCGCTTTTCACCATCGCTATCTGCGCCATGTGGCCCACCGTGCTCAACACCGCAGTCGGTGTTAGGGCCGTGCCGCAGGACTATCTGAATGTCGCGAAAGTCCTCAAGCTCTCGAAGATGAAGACACTCTTCAAGATCCTCATCCCCTCCGCATTGCCCTATATGTTTACCGGCTTCCGCCTTTCGTTAGGGATCGCCTGGCTGGTGATTGTTGCGGTGGAAATGCTCATCGGAAAACCCGGCGTCGGTGGTTTCCTCTGGCAGCAATATAATGCCAACAGTTATGCCCATATCATTCTATCCATCCTTACCATCGGCTTCATCGGCTACATCCTCGACCGTGGCATGAGTGTTGTCGAAGGACGGTTCCGTTCCGCCTAATCTTGCTCCCATGCCACCCATTCTCGAACTCAACTCCGTCTCCAAATCCTTCGGCCGCGCGCACGAGCTTCACAACGTTCTCCGCGATGTGAACCTGACCGTGGAGGAAGGCGACTTCGTTTCCATCATCGGTTACTCCGGATCCGGCAAGAGCACGCTGATCAATCTAGTTGCCGGCCTGCTCAAGCCCACCGTCGGCAGCGCGATGATGGATGGCAAAACCATCGATGGCCCGGGCCCCGAGCGCGGCATCGTTTTCCAGAACTACTCGCTGCTCCCGTGGCTGACAGTTAGTGAAAACGTCCGCCTCGCCGTGGACCAGTTGTTTCCGGAAAAGTCCGCGCAGGAGCGCAAGGAATACACCGCGAAGTATGTGGACATGGTGAAACTAACACCTGCCTCCGGTAAATACCCCAGGGAACTCTCCGGCGGCATGCGCCAGCGCGTGTCCGTCGCCCGCACCCTCGCCGCGAACCCGCGGGTCCTGCTGCTGGACGAACCGCTCTCTGCGCTCGACGCTCTCACACGCGCCACCCTGCAAGATGAAATCGCAGACATCTGGCACAAGCACCGCACCACCGTCATCTGGATCACCAACGATCCCGACGAAGCGCTGCTCGTCGCCGACCGCGTCATCCCGCTCCTGCCGGGCACCGAGGGCGCGACTCTCGGTTCTGAAATTCCCGTGACCATTCCGCGCCCGCGATTCCGCAACGAGGTTTTGAAATCCGCGGAATTCAAGGACCTCAAGTTGCAACTCGTGGAAACTCTGCTCAACGCCAAACGCGACACCATTCCCACCGTCGTCAAGAAACTCGCAGCACCGGACATCCTGCCGGAAGACCTCGCCAACAAACGGGAGTCCTACCTCTTCAACCGTCCCCCACCCCGCCGCCGCTCCCAGTTGGCGCGGGAGGAACTTAAAATCGAAGTCTCATGAGCACCGCCCACGCCCCAGTCCTCGAACTGTTCAAACTCACCAAGTCCTACCCGTCCGCCAAGGGTCCGGCGATCATCGTCAAGAACTTCACCCTCAACTTCGCCGCCGGTGAGTTCATCACCCTCATCGGCCACTCCGGCTGCGGGAAATCCACCGTCCTGTCCATGGTCGCCGGCCTCACCGACGTCACCGACGGCGCGATGATCCTCGCCGGTCGCGAAACCAACGAAGCCGGCCCCGACCGTGGCGTCGTCTTCCAATCGCCCTGCCTGCTGCCGTGGATGACCGCGTTTGAAAACGTCATGCTCGGCGTCAACCAGGTCTATTTCACCGCCTCCAAACAAGAGCGCCGCGAGCTCGCCGAATACTATCTATCAGTCGTCGGCCTGGGAAACGCCATGCACAAATTTCCCGGCGATCTTTCCCAAGGCATGCGCCAGCGCGTCGGCATTGCCCGCGCCTTCGCCCTCCAGCCTAAAATGCTGCTGCTCGACGAACCCTTCGGCATGCTCGATTCCCTCACCAAGATGGAACTCCAGGAAGTCCTGCTGGACCTCTGGCGCCGGAACAAACTCACCACCCTGATGGTCACCCACGACGTGGACGAGGCCATCTTCCTCTCCGACCGCGTCGTCATGATGACCGACGGCCCGGAAGCGGAGGTCGGCGATATTCTAACGATCCCGTTCGCCCGCCCACGGATCCGCGCCGAAGTCATGGCGGACCCGCGTTATCTGGAAATCCGCAATCACCTGCTCACCTTTCTCAACGAGCGGTCCCACATCCGCCCGAGCCGGATCGCCGCCCTCAAGTCCGAGGAGGTCGAAGCCGCCGGCGGCTATCCGGCCGCGAGTGCCGCCGCTCACGCTCATTGAAATTGGGGGTCGAAAACTTGAGTTTTTAACGCCCCTGGATCGGTGTGGAAAACTTCTCCTCAAATGAGGCCGTCGCGTGCGAACCTTTGGCGATGGGTTCGCGGTGATGGACGTCTACTCACACTGCGCCGGAATGCTTGGGACCTCATCGACTCCCGCAGTGTTAGTCCGCGAGAATTTCCCGTCAGAGCGCCTGGTATCGCAATGGTCTCGCCATGCGGCACGTTTCCCAACCCCAGAAATTGCCGTCAATGTCTGTTATTTGGGACCCCGGAGACTACTTGAATTCAATGACCGGTATCATTTCCACGCCCTCCGAAGCAAGGAATTCCGTCGTGAAAGGACGGTTCATGCGGTGGACGGGGGCGGGAGTTGGCGACGACAGCGGAGAAAAAAACTTTTCCACTCGGCTAAACCAAACCGGCTCATCGGACGTTTTACCCGTAATACTTCAGGCAACCAATAAGGCACTTCCTGGGTTTTCGAGAAAATCCCCCAAAAAACACACCAGATATGAAATTACAACGAACGATTATGGATCGAATCACCAACCCGCGGACCGCCGCTATTGGAGCGCTTGGACTCATGATCGGATTGGCAGGCACCTTGCAGGCCGCCACCACCAGCTTCGCCTTCAACAACGATGTCAGTTTCGCCTACACCGGCGCAGCCGCAGTTGGCGACCCGACCGATGTTTGGACTAACTGGTCAATCGGAAATACTGCCACCCCTACCCTGATCGCCAATGGCATCTCCGCCACGGTCTCCGGAGCAACTGACGATATTTATTATGGCGCGACTTCTTTCCAAACCTACGGGGAAATTCTTCAACAATACATCTACTCGAGCGGTACCTTGACGATCGTCCTTTCAGGTCTGAGCCCATCACAAGCCTACAACATCACTGGTATCGCGAGCTTGGATTATTATTTCACCGACATTCCAAAGACCTTTTTCGGTTCGGGTCTAAACAGCGCGTCGGCCACGCTCACCAACAATCATTTGACAAATTCATTCCAATCCGGCGTTAATTTTGCGACGTTGACCGGAATCCAACCCAATGCAGTGGGAGAAATCGTACTTTCTCTGACATCTGATGTCGGACTCAATGCGCTTCAGATCATATCCGCCGTTCCGGAGCCTTCCCAGGCTTTGCTTTATCCATTGATCGGAATGGTCTGCCTCGCCCGGCGCAAGCGCTGATCTCTCGCTAACAATCGCCTTTATCCAAGCGCATCCATCCAAATAGCCAAGGCTTTTGTTGAAAGCGGACGATGGTTCATCGTCCGCTTTCATGTGCTCCGTAAACGTGAACGGGGGTATCAGTCCTTGGCTTTAAATAGTTTCATTAGGCTTCTTCAGGATTTCCGGCCCCTTTTCTATAGCCGCATCGTCGCCCTTAAGTCCAATGCCTGTAAGGGTTGGCATGCTTCTAATCATCCCAAAGGGATTTAATGTGAAAGCCCATGGCAACGCCATGGGTTGCGGGAGATGATAGTGAGCCCTGATAGGGCGGCAGGATGGCGGCGCGGTTTTGTTTTCGCCCTTTCAGGGCTTAGAGATTCTCTCCAAAACCCGACCCAAGGCGTTGCCTTGGGCTATCGCCTTCCATCCTTTCAGGATAAGGATTTTTCGAATCCTTACAGGCATCGCGCTTAAGTCCGAAGAGCCCGAAGTCGTCAGCGCAGCGCTTAAGCCAATTGAATTGCGACGCTCCAGTCAGTCCGCCAGATCCTCGTTGAAGAAGATTTTCAGAAATTTCATCTTCCGCGCCTCGTCGAAGCCGTGCTCTAACACGGCGTCCGGCTTGGCCGCTACGGATGGCTTCAGGCGGATCTCCACGCCGGTATCTAGCTTCATGGTGGAGCGGATTTTCTTCTTGGCCTTGGAGACGTCCTTCTTGGAAATTTCAAAGGATTCATCCAGGCGATGGCCCTGCTCCTCCTCGATCCTTCCGCGGTGCTCGGCGAATTTGGCCTTCGCTTCCGGAGTTTTGAGAACCTGCTCCTCGAACTCGTGCAGACTGAAATTTTCCTTTTCCTCGAAGTAGGTGATCGCGTCGCGGGCGGCGTTGGAATTGTCCCACGGCGGGGTATCATCGTCGGCCTTGGAGCTGTCCTTCTTCTCCTTCTCGAGGAAGGCGACGGCCATGCTCGCATACTTGTTCGTTAGAAAGGGACTGTCGGTGATCGGCACCACTCCCAGGAAATCGCGGACCCAGAAGCGCGAATCGGAGCCGCTGCGGTCGAAGGTGAGAACATAATATCCCTTGGCCGCGAGATGATTCAGGACGAGGCAGCCCTTGTCGATTTTCTCAGGGTTGATCCCCTGCTCGGTGTGGAGCTCAAGGTCGCCGTCGCGGGTGGAAATGCTGAGAAACGGGACCACGCTTTCGGACTTTAGAATGCAAAGGCCCTGGGTGAGCTGGCCGTCGATATCGATGTCCTTGATCAGCGAGATGCAAAGATCGCCGGACTTGATGTTCGGGTGGTTCGATTTGGCGTAGAGACGTTTGGCGATGTCGCAGCCTTTTTCCAGCAGGCCGTCGTCGGACGTGAAGATGGCGGCCGCACAGGCATTCATTTCATGCTGATCGAGCGAGGAATGGTGGCTGAAGCGATGGGCGGTTAGGTTTTTGAACGGCTTGAGAAAAATGGCGGCCAACGTTTCCTGGTCGTCGTCGCCGACCTTGAACACCTCCTTGGAGGTTTGCAGCGGTTCGTCGCGTTGAGGGTGGCCGACTTTGGCAAGCACGAGACCGGTGGCGGTGGCGGAGGTAAAGCGAATCTTGGCTGACATGGAGGCGGGAAACTAGGAGCGCCGTGGGATTTGGGAACTCTCAAATGACTCAAATCCGGCATCCACCGGTCCGGCTAAAAATCGAAAGTCGCCTGTGGCCCCTTGGGAGCTGGCTCCATGGGTTCCGTGCCCTCCCGCAAGCCTGCGGCGGCGAAGCGGATGAACCGGCTGAGAGTGGCTTCCATCGTGGGCGTGCCCGATGCGCCGCTGGACAAGCGGTGCAGGATATCCTGATGGGTGAGCTGATAAATCATCCCGCCGACCAGAAAATGGATCCGCCAGGTCAAATCCTCGGGGGCCACCAATGGCAGCGCCTTGGCAAACGACCGCGTAAAACGATCAATGATCTGCCGAAGCTGCTCTTCGATTTGCGGCGGCATTCCGTCGGCTTGCTCCGCAAAAATTCGTCCCGTTAATTTGTAGAACAAGCGTTCGGATAGGTCCGATTTCCTCACCTGGGTCGCCAACGGCCGGACGAAGGCGTCGATGATTTCCTCTACTGGCGCGGCCTTGCCCGACCATTTTCGATCAACCGTTTCAAGCCGTGCGAGGCGCTCCTCGTTGATCGGAACCATGTAGCGCGACATAACCATGCCAAGCAGGGCTTCCCGGCTGCCGAAGTGATAATTCACTGCGGCGACATTCGTTTTTGCCAGCGCGGTAATGTCGCGGACGGAAACAGCCTCGAAGCCCTTGTCGGCGAACAGATGTTCGGCCGCATCCAGGAGTTTCCGCTTCGAGCCGGATTCGGGAAAATTGATCGCGCGCATGAGTGGGCTGAATCAAGCGACTGAAACGGCAATGTCAAACATGCGATTCAATCATCGCAAGGTGCCGTCGTTTATCCCTGATGGAATAAGGGTTTGCCAGCGGAAAGGGTGATGCGCTAATTCTTGGTCCATGAGCTTCCCCATCCGCAGTCCGCGCCTCCAAACCGGTGGCATCGTCGTTTTTGCCCGCGTCCTCGATAAAATCCGGCTCAACGCGGAAGGCAAACTTCCCGCGGGCTATCATGTGGGAATCGTCCCCGGCAACCGCACGTTCGACGACCGGCTCTTCAAGTTTCTCGGCGTCGAGTTCGATGATCTGAGCGCCAGGGTGCTGGAAGGCGGCAGCGACGAGGAAATTCTCGAATGGGCGTTCGCGCATGGCCGGAAGCCGGACGCGGAGCAGATCGAAGTTTGGAACGCGTTCCTAACCAAACGCGGCTGGCGGGATCCAGGGACGACGGGATTTGAAAAATCAAAACATGAGGCGGGTCTCGAGGATCGTGACGACGTGCTCACGTTTTTCGACGTGATGGATGCCGAGGAAGGGTGGGCCTGAGATCGTCGCAATTGACACCCGCCCCATCAGGTTGCCACGTTCCCCCATGCAGCGTTTAGCTAACAAAATTGCCGTGGTCACCGGGGGTGGCCGTGGAATCGGACAGGAAATCGCCCGCTCATTGGCGGCGGAGGGTGCAAAGGTGGCGGTGGTCAGCCGGAGCGAGGCGAGCTGCGGGAAAGCGGCCGAGGAAATCAATGCGGCGTTTCCCGGATCCGCGACCGCCTACGCCGTGGACGTCGCGGACCACGACTCGGTTCAGGAGCTGGCGAAAAAAATCGGCGAGGAACTCGGGGCGGTGAACATCCTTGTGAACAACGCGGGCGTGACCCGCGATGGATTGCTGATGCGGATGAAGGAAGACGATTGGGACGCCGTGCTCGATACGAATCTCAAGGGCGCGTTCAACACGGTCAAAGCGTTCATGCGCGTGCTGATGAAGGCCGAAGACGCGCGGATCATCAACATCGCCTCGGTCGTCGGGCTGATCGGAAACGCCGGACAAACCAACTACTGCGCGAGCAAGGCCGGGCTGATCGGATTCACCAAAGCGGTCGCCCGCGAGCTTGCCGGCCGCAACGTGACCTGCAACGCGGTGGCCCCCGGTTTCATCACTACCGATATGACCGACGAGCTTTCCCAGCCGATCAAGGACGCGGTCGTCGCCAAGATTCCCCTCGGAAGTTTTGGGGAAACCCAGGACATCGCGGCGATGGTTTTGTTCCTCGCCGGGCCGGCGGCGCGCTACATTACTGGCCAGGTCATCGCCGTTGACGGTGGCATGACCATGTAATTTAGATTCAATCGATTATGGACCTTATTCTACTTCGACACGGAAAGGCGGAAGACACCAGCATGGACGGGGATTTTTCCCGCGCGCTGGTGTCGAAAGGCCGCGAACAGGCCCGCCGGGCGGCGAAGTTTCTGAAAAGTGCGGACGTGCTTCCAGCCATCGTTCTCACCAGTCCACTGCTGCGCGCACGCCAGACCGCGGAGGAATTCTGTCAGGCCGCCGGGATGCCGGGACCGGTGATCGTGGGGTGGCTTGCCTCGGGGATGAACGCGGAGGCTGCGATTCGCGAGTTAACCGCGTTTCGGGATTTCAAGCGGGTCGCCATCGTCGGGCACGAGCCGGATTTTTCCGAACTCGCGGAATACATTCTTGAGATGGATGGCGGCTCCATCGAGATGAAGAAAGGATCAATCGCCTGTTTGCGGATCACTCCTCCGTCCCGCTACGGGACGCTGGCCTATCTAATTCCACCGAAACTCGCGGAGGACGCTGAGTAACATGGACCGCTGGTTTCTAATCGCCGCCACCGTGCTCGCCGCCATCGGCGGGGCTTGGGGGATGATTTCGGTCCACCGGGGAAAACGCAGCCATATGACGCTGGTGTGGATGATCGCGGCGTTTCTCTGCCAAATCGGGTTTCTGGCGTTGCGCGGGGAAATGCGCTCCGCCTGCCCGTTGATGGACCGTGGGGAAATTCTGGCCTTCCTCGCCTGGTCGCTTTGCTTGTTCTACCTGGTGGTCGGGCCGGCCTACCGCATCTCACTGCTGGGGGTTTTCAGCGCGCCGGTGGTGGTGATTTTTCAGGCGGCGGCGTTGATTCCCGGAGTTCTGACCTCCAATCCTGCCAAGGTTTCCGGGGTGAATGCATGGCATGAAACCCACTCGGCGATGTCGGTCCTGGCCTACGGTGCCTTGGCCTTGGCGGCGGTAGCGGGAGTCATGTTCTTGGTTCTGGACCGTCAATTGAAAGAGCAGCATCTGAAGAGCGGGTTGTTCAAGAATCTGCCCCCTGTTCGGGAGTTGCTGGTTTCTCTGGAGCGGCTGTTGTGGCTGGGCGGTGGGTTGCTCACCATCGGGATCTTAGCGGGGTTTCTGATGCCAAGATCAGAGTCGGCCTGGGGGCATCTCGTGGCAGCGGTCGCCGTGTGGGTGGGGTATGGGCTGTTGTTGCTCATCAAACAGGTGCGGGGGTTAACGGGCCGTAGGTTTTCGCTTTCGGCAGTCGTGCTGTTCGTTCTTTCGCTGTTGGTTTTCGCGTTCGTCTGATGGAAATTCTCTGCCTTGGCCTCAATCATCGCACTGCCCCGGTGGAGGTGCGGGAGCGATTTGCCGTAAGCACCACGAAGCTGGGTGAGGCTGCAAACGAATTGGTGATGCTGGCGGAAGCTTCCGAAGGAGTAGTTATTTCCACCTGCAACCGGACTGAATTCTATCTGGCCGCAGAGGACTCCCGCCTGGCGTTCGAACGTGTTGAGACGCGGTTGGCGGAGAAGATCAATTTGGACTCAAGCGTCGCTGCCCATTTCTACCGACTCGAAAAATTTGAAGCTGCCAAGCATCTTTGCCGGGTGGTGAGCGGGCTGGATTCCATGATGCTTGGAGAAACGGAAATATTTGGACAAGTCAAACACGCTTACCAGTCTGCACTAGAATCCGGCGCAACTGGAATCAACCTAAACAAACTTTTCCAACGAGCGTTCGGTGTCGGGAAAAAGGTTAGAACCGAAACCTCCATTCAGGAAGGATCAACATCTGTTGGAAACGTCGCGGTGGACCTCGCCGAGAAGATTTTCGGTCATCTGAAAGACAGTCAGGTCATGATTCTGGGCGCGGGTGAAATGAGCCGCATCACCGCACAGAGCTTGGTGTCGCGCGGGGCAAAGTCGATTTTCGTGACCAACCGGTCCTTCGACCGGGCGCTGGAATTGGCGCAAGAAATGGGCGGCAGTGCGGTGCGTTTCGATGATTGGCAGAGCGTCCTGCCACAAGTGGACGTGGTAATTTCCTCTACGGGAGCGCCCCATGCGATCGTCCACCGTGCGGATGTGGAAAAGGCCCGGCGCGCGCGGAAATACCGGCCGCTATTTTTCATCGATATCGCCGTGCCCCGCGATATCGACCCGGCGGTGGGCGAGATCGAGGAAGTTTACCTTTATGACATCGACACGCTCGAGCAGCTTGCTGAGGAAGCGCGCACCCGGCGGCAACTTCAAATCGAGCAATGCGAGCGAATCATCGACGCCGAACTTGAAAAACTGAGCCTGCCCGGAACCTAGCGAGGATTGGCGAGTTCGGGTTCGGGTTCGAGCTTGGCGCGCAGCGTTTTCATGATGTGTGGGAGAAGGTGTCGTCGTATGGACTGCTCCGACATGTTGGAGCTTTCAGCGCTCTGACGGATCGTCCGGCCGACTCCGGGCCTGCATCGTCAGCGCCAACGCCACCACATGCCGCTTGCAAGCTGGCTGCCGCTTGTCATTTTCGGGCCGCATGGAAGGGAAAACACTTTTTGAAAAAATCCGGGATCGGGAAATCCCTGCGGCCATCGTTTTTGAGAATGACCGTTGCCTCGCCTTCCGGGACATTTCGCCCGACGCACCGGTGCATATCTTGGTCGTGCCGCGAACAAAAATTCCGAGAATCGCCCTGGCGGTAAATGAAGATGAAGGCTTGCTCGGCCACCTGCTGCTCACCGCTGCCGCTGTGGCACGGAGCGAGGGCATCGCAGACAGCGGCTACCGGCTGGTGATCAACAACGGTCCCGACGGGGGCGAATCCGTTCCCCACCTGCACGTCCATTTGTTGGGCGGGCGCTCGTTGCAATGGCCACCTGGTTAAGTTGATGAAATCCAGTTTCAACCGTTTTCTCGCCGCCATGGTGCTCGGTGCCACCTCCTGCGCCAGTCCGCCCGCGGTGTCCCCGCGCGTCCAGCGGGTGGTGCTGGTGCATGGGTTTCTCGAAACCGGCTCGAACTTCAAGACGCTCCAGCGGCGTCTCGAAAAACGCGGCTTCATGTGCTACGCGCCGCGGCTGAAGAATTCTGACGGACGCGGCGGGCTGGAAGGTCTCGCGATCCGCCTTAAGCAGGACATCGATGCCAGATTCGGACCCAGCCAGCCGATCAGCATCGTCGGCTTCAGCATGGGCGGGCTGGTCAGCCGCGAATATCTGCAGCATCTCGGCGGCGCGGACCGCTGCGAAAATTTCATCACCGTTTCCTCGCCCCACCACGGCACGCAGGCCGCTTGGCTTTATCCCACGCTCGGGGCAGAACAAATGCGGCCCGGCAGCAGCTTCCTCACAGGGCTTCGCGCCACGCAGGATCGCCTCGGAAAAATCCCGGTCACTTCCTATCGCACGCCGCTGGATTTGGTCATCCTGCCGCCGACCAGCTCGGTGTGGGAGCGCGCGGAGAATTTGGAATTTCCCGTCATCCTGCATCCGCTGATGCTCTCCTCGGACCGGGTGCTCACGGACATCGAGAGTCGGCTGATGCGGTGAGCTGGCAAAAAATACCCCGCCCCCGAGGTCATCGGCGGGCGGGGCGGGATCCTGCAGGCGCGGATTACGCGCCGTCGGTTTTGATTTTTCCGAGCACTTCGACGCGCACGGCAGCGACGCCGCGTTTGGCGAAGCCGAGCCGTACGGCGGAACCGATGGTGACATCGATAATGCGGCCTTTCACGTAAGGCCCGCGGTCGTTGATGGTCACGACCTCGGATTTGCCGTTCGACTCGTTGATCACCCGCACCTTGGTTCCCATGGGCAGGGTCTTGTGGGCGGCGGTGGCGGCTTCGTTGGACAAGCGCTGGCCGCTTGCCGTCTTGGTTCCGTAATTGGTCCGCACGGAATACCATGAGGCTTTTCCAGTTTGCACGGACTTCACCGCGAACTGCGGCTGTGGATTCGATGGTTTGGTGTTTGCATTACCAGTTGTCGCGCAACTGGGAATAAGGATGACGCCGGCGATTGCCAGGGCCACGGATTTTAGGTTCCGGGTCATGTTCATCGTGTTAAGTCCCCTTTGGGGCGGGCACCGCTTAAATGCCTCGTCCGGAGGAGGCAAGAAAAAACAACCTCGGCGCGATTGCGGCGAAATCCCTACAACCACGGGCTTTTCCCGCCGTCCCACGGGAGTTTCCGGGAAAAAACTTGCCGGCTTTTTCACCGCCGTGCCGGCCGCCGCAGACTCCGCACGTCCTTTTCCAAAAGTGACTGGAGAAATGCAACCCGGCTTGTCCGATCCGCGGTTTCGCTGGCGTATGGAGGCCCGATGAAAACGTCCCTTTTGCGTGTTGGCGTGGTGGCAATCGGCCTGCTGGCAGAGCCGTTGATGGCGGAGGACTGGCCCGCTTGGCGGGGCGCCGGCGGCAACGGCGCGACGTCCGGCAAGCAACCGCCCGCCGACCTCGCGAAAAATCTGTTATGGAAGGTCGAGCTCCCCGGTCGCGGCTGCTCGACCCCGATCGTTTGGGAAAAGCGGGTCTATGTCACCTGTGCGATCGGCGACCAGGACGGGGTGCTGGCATTCGACGCTTCTGGCAAGGAATTGTGGCGCCGGACCTTCGGCCCCCTCACCTCGGGGCGCGGCCAGCGGGTCGGCAGTTCCGCGAACTCCTCCCCCGTCACGGATGGCGAGCTAGTGGTGGTGTATTTCAAATCCGGCACCGTCGCCTGCCTCGATCTTCAGGGAAAGCCGCAGTGGCAAATCAACCTGCCGGAACGCTACGGCAAGGACACCCTCTGGTGGGACCAAGGCACTTCTCCGATTTTCGCCGCCGGGCGGGTGGTGATCGCGGTGATGCAGACCGGAGGCGAGTCCTATCTCGTTTCGCTCGACCGCAAAACCGGCGGCGAAGTTTGGCGGACCCCAAGGAAATATGAAACCGGCGAGGAGTCCGGCGACGCCTACACCACCCCGCACGTGGTGAAGGTGAACGGAGTGGAGCAAATCGTCTGCTGGGGCGCGGACCACCTCACCGGTCACGACGCGGCCAGCGGGAAATTGATTTGGGAATGCGGCGGCTTCAACCCGAAGCGCGCCGGAATGCAGCGGGTGATCGCCTCAGCGGTGGTCGCGGACGGCTACGCGGTCGTGCCTTTCAACCGCGGCGACAGCCTGGCAGCGATCCGGCTCGATGGGACCGGCGACGTATCGGAAAGCCATTGGCTGTGGCGTGACGACAAGCTCGGCGCGGACGCCACCACCCCGATCCTGCACGATGGGAAAGTTTATCTCCTCAAGGATGGCGGCCAGCAACGCGGACGACTCACCTGCGTGGAGGCAAAGACGGGCAAGCACCTTTGGGAAACCTCGCTCCCCAAAGCGCCGCAAGTGTTCTATTCGTCCCCCATCACTGCTGGAAACCGGCTGATTTGCGCACGGGAAGACGGCCTCCTATTCAGCGGCCGCATCGCAGCGAACGGCTTGGAAGACATCCAATCCCATCCCCTCGAAGAAGGCGTCATCGCCTCGCCGATCTGCGCGGACGGCCGCCTCATCGTGCGCGGCGACAAGCACCTGTTCTGCTTCGGGGAATGATCAAGGCACCTGCGGATCCCAATAAGCACCAAGGCAAGATCGTCGCTCTTCTGCAAGTGGTCGCCGGTTTCAACCCGCTCAGCGCCACTGCCGAACACTAGGTTGGCTTGCTGGTGTGGACCGGAAATCGGTTTGCCCTCCCATCCCACCCTGCTTACAAAAAAGGCGCACGTCATGTCCGACAAACCCTTTTTTTACCAGGATCCGTTTCAGCTCGGTCCCGACACCACGGAATACGAACTTGTCAGCACGGAGCATGTTTCGGTGTCGGAGTTCGAGGGTAAACCGGTTTTAAAAATCGCCCCGGAAGCGCTGACCCTGCTGGCGGCGGAAGCGATCAAGGGCATCAATTTCACGCTGCGGGCCTCCCATCTTGCCCAAGTGGCCGCGATTCTCGACGATCCCGACGCTTCGGAAAACGACCGGATGGTGGCGCTGATGTTGCTCAAGAACGCGGAGATCGCCGCGCACGGCATCCTACCGTTTTGCCAGGACACCGGCACCGCCACCATCGTCGGCAAAAAAGGCCAGCAGGTCTGGACCGGCTGCGATGACGCGGAATTCCTCTCGAAGGGAATCTATCAGACCTACACCCGGGAAAACCTCCGCTACTCGCAGACCGCCCCGCTGACGATGTATGACGAGGTCAACACCAAGACCAACCTGCCCGCGCAGATCGATCTCTACGCCACTGAGGGCGATACCTACAAATTCCTCTTCGTCAGCAAGGGCGGCGGTTCGGCCAACAAGACGTTTCTCTATCAAGAGACCAAGGCTTTGTTGAATCCCAAGAGGCTCAAGGAATTTTGCCTGGAAAAAATGGCCTCGCTCGGCACCGCAGCCTGCCCGCCTTATCACCTCGCGTTCGTCATCGGCGGCACCTCGGCGGAGAATTGCCTGAAGACGGTGAAGCTGGCTTCCACGCACTATTATGACGAACTCCCGACCTCCGGCAACGAGCACGGTCGGGCGTTTCGCGATCTCGAGCTGGAAAAAGAACTCCTCGCGATGGCACGCGAAATCGGGATCGGCGCGCAGTTCGGCGGAAAATATTTCGCGCTCGATGTCCGCGTCATCCGCCTCCCTCGGCACGGCGCGTCGTGCCCGGTCGGCATCGGCGTTTCGTGTTCGGCGGATCGCCAGGCCAAGGCGAAGATTACCAAGGACGGGATTTTTCTCGAAAAGCTGGAGAAGAATCCCGGTCGCTTCATTCCGGAAAAATTCCGCGATTGGAAATTCAAAGGCGTGCCGATCAATCTCGATCTCGGGATGGAGGAAACCCTGAAAACGCTTTCGAAATACCCGGTCACCACCGCGCTCGCCCTGACCGGCACCATCATCGTCGCCCGCGACATCGCCCACGCGAAGCTCAAGGAGATCCTCGACGACACCGGCGAGCTTCCCGAGTATTTCAGGAAATTCCCGGTTTATTACGCCGGGCCTGCCAAGACACCTGCGGGCTTGCCATCCGGTTCCTTCGGTCCGACCACCGCCGGACGGATGGATGGCTACGTCGATCTCTTCCAATCCCACGGCGGCTCGATGGTCATGCTGGCCAAGGGCAACCGCTCCCGGCAAGTGACCGACGCTTGCCAAAAACACGGCGGCTTCTACCTCGGCTCAGCGGGCGGACCGGCGGCCTTGCTCGCGCAGGAGCACATCCGCTCGCAAGAAGTCGTCGCGTTTCCCGAACTGGGGATGGAGGCCGTCTGGAAAATCACGGTGGAAAATTTTCCGGCGTTCATTCTGGTGGATAACAAGGGCAACGACTTTTTCACCTCGCTGAACTCGTGCCCCGTGTGCCATTGACCGGCGGAGGCGGCGGGAAATCAAAGTAAATGGATTGCAAGCGGGTCTTCCGCCGTTAACCTCTGCACAACAACACCACAACACCATGGGACCTATCGGAATGCCTGAGATGATCATGATTTTCATCGTGATCTTGTTGCTCTTCGGAGCCAAGAAACTGCCTGAGCTTGCCCGCGGAATTGGCAAAAGCATGGGCGAGTTCAAAAAAGCGAAGGATGAGTTCGAACATGAAATCACCCGCACGGAGGCCGAAACCCGCGTCAAGGAAGTGCCCGGCAAGGAGCCCCGCGAATCGTGATAGGGATAAGCTTCAAAGCCAATTTGCCTGGATTAAAAAAAGGTGCCCCAGGATTTCTTGGGGTTCTTTTTTGTGCCGCCTCCGTGTTCGGGAGCTTTTCCTGCGACCAGAGGGACAGCACTCCGGATTGGGACACTCCGGGCACGAGGGCTGCGACTTCTGCGGCGATTGCGCCCATCGTTGAGCCGCCTCCCACACTTCCGAAACCTCCACCGGTTCCTCCAAAAACCGACGAAGCGCCCGCAGTCCCAGCGACTCTCCCTTTATCGGAGACTGAGAAAACTGCGACCGAGGGTCTTCGTTTCATCGCCTACAACGTCGAAAACTGGCTGACCATGGATCGCTACGTGGATGGCAAATCCCTCAAAGGCGCGCCCAAGCCCGAGAGCGAGAAAATCGCCGTCGTCCAGCTCCTGACCCGTCATGCTCCCGACATCCTTGGGCTCAGTGAAATCGGCGACGCTGCCGATCTCGCGGAAATCCAGGAGGACCTCAAAACCGCCGGACTCAGTCTCCCTCACTCCCATCTCACCGGTGGCTCCGATCCCACCCGCCACCTCGGCTTGCTGTCCCGTTTCCCCATCACTTCGACCGCCATCCCGGCTGAAATGGAATATCAGCTTGCAGGCAAAACCTTCGCCATCAACCGCGGGATTCTCGATGCCACCGTGGAGGCGCGCGGCAAGTCCTATCGTTTCCTCGGAGTCCACTTGAAGTCGAAGCGTGACAGCGAACAAGGCGATCAGGAAGCGATCCGTGTCAACGAAGCCCGCCTGTTGCGCCGCCACGTGGACGCCATTCTCAAGCAGGATGAAAACGCCCGGCTCGTGGTTTACGGGGATATGAATGACACCCGCGCGACTCCGACGATCAAGACGATCACCGGAAAATACAACGATCCCACCTACCTGACCGCCATCCCCGCGAAGGACTCCCGCAACGAGGCCTGGACCCATCATTGGGCGCTGAACGACCTGTATTCGCGGATCGACTACGTCATGGTGACCCGTGGCCTGCGCGAAGAAGTGAATTTCCGCGCCGCGAAAATTATCGACGATGCAGGCTGGGACAACGCCTCCGATCACCGGCCCATCCTGGCGATTTTCAAGTGAAAGGCCCCCAGCCGGACCTCAAACAAAACTGCTTTTCTTGTTGCAAGCCAATCTCAATTGGCGAACTTTGCCGCAGATGTCACCCACTCTTGCCACCGATCTGAAAATCGACAGTGCGATGACTTTGAACCAAGTCAGGGTGGGCTGTGATGTGCAAATCCGTTTCTTGAGTGGCCCGGGCTGTGACCGGCTCCGCGACTTGGGATTTTGCGAGCAGCTCCAAGTCCGCAAGCTCGCGGGAGGCCGGAATTTGATTTGCTCGGTCTGTGGCACCCGGATGGCAATCAGTCGCGAACTGGCCGAGCAGGTGCTGGTTTCGCCTGTCGGTTGAAATTCCATGTCACACGACTCCGACGTTCCCTCGACGATCGCGCTGATCGGCAATCCCAACGCAGGAAAAACCACGCTTTTTAACGCGCTGACCGGCGCCAACCAACGCGTCGGCAACTATTCTGGCGTCACCGTTGAAGTAAAATCAGGGGAAACCTTCACCCCTCACGGACGCAAACTCCGCGTCCTCGACCTGCCGGGCTGCTACTCGCTGCGGGCGAATTCCCCTGATGAAAAAGTGGCGCTCGACGCACTGAACGGTTTGCTACCGGGTGAAGCTCGCCCGGACCTTGTCATCTGCGTGGTGGATGCCTCAAACCTCGAACGCCATCTTCAGCTCGCGCTTCAGGTCATTGAGCTCGGTCTCCCCTGCGTGCTGGCCCTGAACATGGTGGATGTCGCCGAGCGAACCGGCGTCCGGCTCGATCCCGCGAAACTCGCCGAAGAACTCGGCATCCCGGTGGTGCCCATGCAGGCAAACGCCAAACGGGGAATCGTCGAACTGAAGCAAGCGCTGCGATTCCCCCGCCCTCACGCATCGGAGGCCACCTGGATCATTGGTGAAGCGGATCCCGAAACCGCGAGGCGGGCTTATATCGCCAGGCTTTGCAAGCTGACCGCGCGACGCCCGAACGCCCATCAGCAAACGCTCTCCGATCGGATCGACGCACTGCTACTGCACCCGGTGTTCGGCTGGGTCTCGATGATCCTCATTTTTTTCACGGTATTCTGGGCGATTTTTTCCTTCGCCCAGATCCCGATGGGCTGGATCTCCAGCGGCCAAAGCATGCTCGGCGGCTGGATCGAGTCCCAGATGCCCGACGGCGATCTCCGCTCGCTGATCGTCGATGGCATCATCGGCGGGGTCGGCGGGGTGGTGACCTTCCTGCCGCAAATCATTCTGTTATTTTTATTCATCGGACTCTTGGAAAGCTCAGGCTACATGGCGCGCGCTGCCTATCTGATGGACGGCGTGATGGCCCGCGCCGGCCTCAGCGGAAAATCGTTCCTGCCGCTGTTCAGCTCGTATGCGTGTGCGATTCCCGGTGTGATGGCCACCCGCACCATCGACTCCGCCAAGGAACGGCTGGTCACCATTTTCGTCGCCCCGTGGATGAGTTGCTCGGCGCGGCTGCCGGTGTATTTCCTGATCGTTCCCCTGCTTTTGCATGAAAAGGAAGGCACGTGGAAACAAGCGCTGGTACTCTTTGCGATCTACGCGCTGGGCACTTTAACGGCCTTCATCGTCGCCCGCGTGCTGCGCGGCCGGCTGGGCGAGGACATCAGTCCCGGGCATTTCCTGTTGGAGCTTCCGCCTTACCGCAGGCCGCAATGGAACTACATCATCCGCCATGTGCTGGACCGTGCCCTGTCGTTTGTGAAAAAGGCGGGAACCATTATCCTCGGCCTGTCCATTCTGTTATGGGCGCTGAGCACCTATCCGAAAAGGCCCGGTGCCGACTACGCGGAAGCCCTCGCCCACAGCGCGATGGGCCGCATCGGTACGGTGATCGAGCCGCTGGTTAGACCGCTTGGTTTCGATGGCCGGATGGGCACCGCGATCCTCACCTCGTTCGCGGCGCGCGAGGTGTTCGTTTCGTCGATGGCGATTCTCTATCGGGTCGAGGAAACCGACGACGACGAGCAAACCCGCAACGTCCTGCGTGATCAGCTCGCCGCTTCCAAGTGGCCGGACGGACGTCCGATTTTCACGCCGCTCACGTTGATTTCGCTGCTGGTTTTTTTCATCTACGCGCTGCAATGCCTGCCGACCAGCGCCGTCGTGGCCCGCGAGTCGGGTTCCTGGAAATGGGCGGTCGGCCAATTCGTTTTCATGACCGGATTCGCCTACGCCGCGTCACTCGTGGTCTTCCAAGCAGGCAAACTCCTCGGACTCTAACATGGACTGGCAAGCCCTAACTGCGGCAGGCATCGTGATCGTCACGCTCGTGATCTTCGTCATCCGTCTTGCCTGCCGGAAAAAGAAATCCGGCTGCGGTCACGGCTGCGGCTGCGGGAAAAAGTGATCGGGGACTTTCACTTGGACTGCGGCAGCCTGCTGCCGCTTTGGGGTCCGCAGCCTGCTGCGTCCCACCTCCCGCGCCAGCCCCACTGCGGCATTGGAAGCGATGAGTCTGAATGAGCTTGCAGCCCGCCACCGGGATCTGCATTGCGACTATAAGACGCGCTTCAAGCGCTCATGACATTCGGCACCGATCCGTAGGGCTTGAACTGGCCATGCCCCATCGCTATCCCGGCTGCGTGCTGATTCGAAATCGTCTTGAAGATCTGCCCGCGCTGGGCACCCCGCTGCACCTCGCGCTGGGAGTTTTCGACGGCGTCCACGCCGGTCATCAAGCGGTCATCGCGCGCGCGGTGGATGCCGCGAGGCGGGAGGGCGGATTGGCGGGATTACTGACATTCGATCCCCATCCGATCCGGGTGATCGCTCCGAGCAAAGCACCCACGAAACTGTTGGAAACTCTTGATCACAAGGCCCGCGTCGTCAGCGACCTTGGCGTGCAACTGTTCATTCCGCTGCATTTCGACATGGATTTGGCGAAAATGGCGGCCTCTGAGTTCATCGCGCGGCTGACGGCCGCCCCCGTGAGAACCATCGCCGTGGGCGAGGACTGGCGCTTCGGCCACCACCGCAGCGGCGATGTCACTTTCTTGGAGGAGGAAGCCGGACGCCGCGGATTCAAGCTGGAAGCCGTGCCACCGGTCATGCACGACGGAGAGCGGGTCAGCAGCACCCGCATCCGGCAGGCGATTCGCGACGGCAATCTCGACGCGGCCGAACAAATGCTGGGTAGGGCCTATTCGGTCGGGGGAACCGTCGTGGAGGGCAAAAAACTGGGCCGCACGATTGGGTTTCCAACGGCGAACTTGGCGACAGGCGAGGTCCAACTTCCCCCGGACGGAGTATGGGCCGTCCGCGTCGGGCTGGCGGACGGCCGCGATCTAACCGGGGTCGCCAATCTGGGGATGCGCCCGACCGTCAATGGCGTCTGCCGCACGCTTGAAGTCCACCTCTTTGATTTTTCCGGAAATCTTTACGGCGAGGAAATTGATATCCGCTTTCAAAATCACCTCCGCCGCGAGGTGAAGTTCTTCTCTGTGGATGCACTCAGAATACAAATTCAGCGAGACGTGGACCAGGCCCGACTTTTATTTGGCGACTGAAATGAGAAGGTTGACACGGATTGAGTTCACGTGAACACTCTTCACATGAACAACTTGCCCCCCTTCTTGATCCCGTTCAGAAATTTCATTGTTGCCCGGCTGGCTTCCCATTTTCGGCCCCGCCGGTCGCGGCAGAAACCCATCGAAGTTCAGCTTGAGTTTTGGTCACCCACAAAAAGATAAATTTCCGGATTTTGCGCTTACTCTCAGCGGACAAGGCCACTATACGTCGCGTCACCATTCACATGGAGACATTCAAACCCAATTTCCCTAACCGGGGCCACGCCGCATTGCTGGCGGCCGCCTGCCTGATTTTTCCTCTGCATACCGGTAAATCCAAGGAGAGTTCCCGGATGGCGGAGGGCGAGGTCTCTCGACGCATGGTGGCGCTGGAGGAAGCCCAGAAGCTGCTTCGCAAAGGCGACGAGTCCTACACAGCCGGCCGTTATGCGGACGCGGTCGAGGCCTACGCCGGAGCCCGCGATCTGATTCCAGACGCGCCCGTTTCCGCTGAGTTGAGGGCCGCCGCCACTGAGCGATACGCCCAAGCAGCCGTCGAGAATGCCCGCCTGCTGGTGCGCACCGGAGACCTTGCCGGGGCGAAGGCCTCGGTGGAGAAAGTTCTCGCGGATGCAGTCGCGCCGGACCATCCCGGTGCGCTTGCGATGCGAGGTCAACTTGACGACCCGATCCGCACCAATCCCGCACTCACTGCGGAGTATGGCAAAAACGTGGACGCGGTTCGCCGCCTACTTTACACCGCCGAAGGCGCGTTGAATCTGGGGAATTATGATCAGGCAAAATCGACCTTTCAGGACGTTTTGCGTATAGACCCAACCAACTCCGCCGCCCGTCGCGGGATGGAACAAGTCGCCACCGCGAAAAGCGATTATGCCAATTCTGCCCGCGACCACACCCGGGCCAAGATGCTTGGCCAAATCGACCGCGAATGGGAATTGCAGGTTCCGGCGTTGGATCTTGAGGCTTCACTCACCAATCCGGGATACGGTGATGTCAACGCCGATCCCGTCTCGGTCAAAAATAAGCTCGCCCGCATCATCATTCCCAAAATCGCTCTTGAGCAGGCGTCGCTCGATGAGGCCCTCGATTTCCTGCGGCTCCGCGCTAGGGAAAACGACACCGTCGAATCGGACCCCGACCGCAAGGGAGTGAATTTCACGGTGAATCTCGGGGCTCCCGATTCCCCAGCAGCCATCAAGGCCCGCAGCACGCGTTTCGATCTGCGCCTGAACAATGTTCCGCTGGCCCAAGTGCTGGAATATATCACCGCAAACACTTCCACCTCGTTCACCACGGACGACTTTTCGGTGATCATTGCCCCCTCGGGAACGGGTTCCGGTGCCCTGTCCGCTCGAACTTACCGAGTGCCGCCCGATTTCATCAACAGCATGAGCAGCGGGGCCACTGCGACCGCGACAGATGATCCGTTTGCGGAGGCTCCCGCCTCGACGGGCCTGCTCGCCAAACGCGTGGGTGCCCTTGAGGCGTTAACGGGCCAGGGAGTGGATTTCCCCGAGGGAGCCACGGCGAACTACAGTGCCGCCACGAACACCCTCCGCATCGTGAATACCGACAATAATCTGGACTACATCGGCCGCCTCATCGACGCCGTTACCAAAACCGATCCAGTGATGGTGTCGATTACCGTGACGATGATCAAAGTTGAGGAGACCCACCTCCAGGAATTGAGTTTCGACTGGCTTCTGGACAACTTCGGTTTCGACGGCCCGTCCGCAGTGCCTGGGTCAAACCGATTGAACCTGAGCGGAGGAACCGTCGGCAACGGTGATAATTTGGATGACATCGCCCTGGCTCCCGGCGGCACGGCCCGCAATCCGATCACCTCGGGAAACCGCAGTGGAGACTCTGCGATTGCTGGCAACTCGATCGATGCCCTGATCAATGACAACGGCGGTCGCCAAGCCAGCAACCGCGCTCCGGGAATCTTTGGAGTCCGTGGCGGCATCGACCAAGGAACCGTCCAAACGCTGATGCGGGGTCTCGATCAGAAAAAAAGCACGGATGTGATGGCCAAGCCTTCCACCGTCACCCGCAGCGGGCAGTCGTCGTCCGTCAAAATCATCCGGGAGTTCATTTACCCCACCGAATATGAGCCGCCCCAACTGCCGAACGATACCGGCGGCACCGACGGCTTTTCCGGCGGCGGGCAAACTCCGGTCACTCCTGCGACTCCCACCGCGTTCACCAAGCGCGATGTCGGAATTACGTTGGAGGTTCTTCCGGTCGCGGATGCCGACAAGCAGTTCGTGAATGTGACCCTCAATCCGTCATTCGTCGATTTCGACGGTTTCGTGAATTACGGCAGCCCGATCAATTCCACCCAATCCGGCCCTCTCGGTCCGGAAACCGTGACCTTGACCCCGAACGAGATTCTTATGCCGATTTTCAGCAACAAAACGTTTTCGACGAACGTCGATGTGGCGGATGGCGCAACCGTGGTCGTCGGCGGACTGATGCAGGAAAGCGTCCAAAACGTGGAAGACCAAACTCCGATCCTTGGCAGCATTCCTATCATCGGACGGCTGTTTCAATCCAAGGCAAATAAGCCGATTTCAACGGCCCTCCTCTTCCTCGTCAATGTGGAGCTGATGGACCCCACGGGCCATCGCTATCGGGATCGTTGATTCGACTCAACCCGCTTTCCTTTCGTTTTTCAAATGTCAGCCGCCCCAAGCGAGCCCGAGAAGTATTCGATAGATGAGATGATGGATCGGCTGAAGACCAATCCTTCAGAAAATCCCGACGAGGGAGAGTTGGTCACCCGTTCCGATGGCAGTCAGGCCATCCGGGTCCGCAAGCGGAAACGTCGCTCGAGCCAACCGCACAAAGAAGAAAACCACCGCGCCCGACGGGCTCGCATTGTGCAGGTCTCGGCCGCCTTGGTATTGGTATTCGTCGCCGCTCTCGCCATCGGCGGGGCGCTGGTTTATGCCAATAGCAGCCCGTTCCGGAAAGGCGTCGTCCAGAAGATCGAGCAGGCAAGCGGCGCGGAGGTGGAGCTGCAACAGTTCCGAATGAATCCCAAAACTGCGAACGCGGGGAAATTCGTGCTGAAATGGCCGGAAGGAAACATCCTGAAAAGGGCCGCGTTACGGAGCTTTCGCGCGGAGATTTCCTCTTCCACCTTCTTTGGAAAAGTGCTGACCGGTGAGGAAGTCTTCTTCGACTACGGCGTGCTGGACCTTCAAGTTCCGAAGCCCGGCCAACCGTTGCGGAAATTTCCCGCGCACGGAGGAGATTTGCCGGTTTACTTCAATCATTACCGAGTCCCGTGGTTCGACATCACATTGGGAGACCCGGCGTCGCCGGTGATCAAGCTCCTGAAGACCGAGGCCTCGCTCTCACCCCGAAATGTGAACGGCCTGCCCCAGCTAAGTCTTTATCGAGGCGACTTGGCGATTGCAGGCTGGCCCAATCTGCGACTTGACCGCGCCTTCGTGGATATTCGCGGAACTGAGCTTGATATCGTTCTGCGCGTCCTTCAGGAACCCGACGACCGCGGCTCCTTGGAATTTTCTGGAACCATTTCACCCTACCAGCCGGATCAGCTTTCCACCTTGTCCGTCAAAGCCGACTCCTTCCCGCTCTCCGGCATCGCCGGACCCGCGATGGGCCGACTGATCGCTGGCCTGGTCGATACCCTGCCCAGCGCCAAATCCAACTACTTCTCGTTCCTACCTACGGAAAAACCGGCGGCAAAGCTGGACCTTGCGTTCCGCGCCTCGCCGATTTCCAAGATCGAGGTCCAAGGCTTCCCGTTTCTGTTCGCCCTTTCTCAAATCCTTCACAACGACACTTGGTTCGAAACCCCTGTTTTCGAAGGAGATGTGGGTGGGGTTTTCCACCGGGAAAATGACGTTGTCACCATCCGCGACCTCGATTTACAAAGCAAAGGTCGCCTAGCCCTGCGGGGAGAAATTTCCATGTCAGCCACGCAATCGTTGAGCGGAAGCCTCCGTGTCGGTCTGGCGGAAGCCATGATCGCCGACGCTCCGACTACCCGCCTCAAGTCGATGTTCGGACCGCCTGAGGAAGGCTTCCGCTGGATCATCCTGAAAATCAGCGGCACCGCGACCGCGCCACTCGACAATTTCAAAGAGTTGTTTACCTCCACCGCGCTCACGCCACTTGAGTCACCCGCGCCCGACGCCGGGGAAGGCTCGACTTTCGAAGAGCTAACCCGCCCCAAATAGACCGGGTCAGCCGCGCGCGCCGCCGGTCGCATCGGGGCACCTAAATTTTCCGAAGAAGGGCGTGGCGTTGCGGTCGGATCTAGTCCAAACTTCGCGACGGATAGGGCAGTTAGACCTGTCATCCACCCACCCAATAATAAACCAATACAAACCATGCAAACTGCCAACGTCAATCTGCCGATCACTGTCACCGTGAGACATGAGCAAGTGACCGATGCCCTCCGCGAGCACGCCCGTAAGAAAATCGAGGGACTGCACCTCGACTACCCACGGATCATCGAGGCCAAGGCCATTCTCGACGTCCAAAAGAACCGGCATATTGCGGAAATCATCCTTTTCTGCGCCAACCACATCACGATCGAAGCGCATACCGAAGGCAAGGACATGTATGCCGCGCTGGATGAAACGATTGAAAAAATCGCCCGCCGGATGCGCAAACACAAGACCCGATTATTGAAGCAGCATCGCCCCCATCGGAACGACTCGATCCGCTATCTCGAAGAGCGGTACTTCACAGAAGACATTCTCGATCATCCGGAAAATTCCGACATCGATCCAGAGCCATTCATCGTCCATCCGGAGAACTACTCGATCCGTACCATGTTCAAGGAAGATGCCATCATGCAGCTTGAACTGACGGACCGTCCTTTCGTTCTCTACAAAAGCGCCCGCCGGGATTGCCTGACGCTGGTCTATCGGCGCAAGGACGGGGAATATGCCGCCATGGACATCAAGGAGTGAGGTTTCAAGCCACCTTTAAAACTAATTTTAAAAAGCCGGTCGGGATTCTCTCTCGACCGGCTTTTCGCCGATCAGAACCCACGCCTAAAACTGGAGCCGGCTATCAGAGTCGAACTGATGACCTACTGATTACAAATCAGTTGCTCTACCACTGAGCTAAGCCGGCCGGGGACTTTTTAAGTCGGCGCGGAGTATTCCCATTCCCGCCCCGGCGAAAAGCGCAAAGTCAGACGGCATGCGGAATTTATTCGGTGGCGTTGCGAAGGGCGCGCTGAAGGGCTGCGAGATAATTCTTTCGCGAGAGTTCGTAGCCGCCGAACTGCTTGAGATGGCTCGTCATCCATTGGGTGTCCAGCAAGGTGACGCCCTGCTCGCGCAGCCGCGCGACGAGTGCGACCAGCGCTATCTTGGAGGCGTCGGTCTTGCGGGAGAACATGCTTTCGCCGAAAAAAGCGCCGGGCAGCGCGACGCCATAGAGTCCGCCTTGCAGACCGTCCGCGTCCCAGCACTCGATGGAGTGCGCGTGGCCCAGTTCGTGGAGCTTGCAGAAACTATCGAGAATCACGGTGTCGATCCACGTTTCATCGCGGTTGGCGCAGCCCAGCATGACCTCGCGAAAGGCCGTGTCCCAGCGGATTTCGAAGGGCTGACGCTTCAGACTTTTTGCCAGTCCGTGCGGGATGTGGAAGCGCTCGTCGAGCGGGATCAACCCGCGGCGCTCCGGGGAGAACCATAGGATCTCGCCGTCCTCGGCCATCGGGAACACCCCGCGCCCGTAAGCTTCCAACAGAATTTCCGGGGGGATGATCTTCATGGGCGCGGAGGATTCGATAAGGAGGGTCGGATTTCAGCCGACCCGGGTGGGCCGAAGTCCCACCCTCCTTATTTGCTGACGATGGTGGCGAAGGCGTTGTGATCGTGGATGCTTTCGTGGTTCACGGCTTTGACGGTGAATGAAGCGACGCGGGGGTCGGCCCGCAACAGAGCGGCGGCATTTCTAACGACATCCTCGACGAAAACCGGATTGTCGTAGGCCTGCATGGTGACGAAGCGTTCGTCGGTGCCCTTGAGCAGCGCGTAAACCGGCGCGGAGCCGGACTTCTCCGCCACCGCGATCAGGTCTTCGATCAGAATGAGTTCCCACCCGCCGGGTTTCGCCTTTGGGCGGACTTCCAAGGTGACGTAGCCGCGCTGGTTGTGCGCGCCGTATTCGCTGATTTCCTTGCTGCATGGGCACAGCGTGGTGACGGGCACGGTGACGCAAAGCACGAAGTCATCGACCCTTCCGTTAGACGTGCCTTGAAAAACAACGTCGCAACCAACCTTCGCGGGCGAGCCGGAGACGGGGGCTTTCTTCGTTACGAAATAGGTGAACGCCACCTCGATGTGCGCCTCTTCGGCATCGAGGCGCTTCTTCAGGTCATGAAGGATTTCCGGCAGCGTACGCATGGTCACCTCGCCCTCGTGCTTGCTCAGCACTTCCAGGAAACGGCTCATGTGCGTGCCCTTGAAATGGTGTGGCAGATGCACCGACATTGAAATCTTCGCCACGGTCGGGAATGGCTTGCCGTCGTGGTCGAGGACTTGGATCGGGTAACGCAAATCGGAGACGCCGACCTGGTCGATGGCAAGCCCGCGGGTGTCGGGAGCCGCCTGGATGTCGGGCAATGAGGATTTCTTGGGCATGATTCAGATCGATTTTTCGTATTCCGCCCACGATGACGAGGTTTCCCACACGCGGACGCGGACCAGCCGGACGTCGGAGTTGAGCCGATAGCGGGTATCGGCTTGCCTGGCATACGCGGCAAGAGCGTTTTCCGCATGGTCGAAAATCGTTCGGGCCATCAGTTCGGTTGTCGGGTCTTGATTCACGAAACCGATCACCCGTTCGCCGTAGCGCCACTTGAACTCTGCGTAAGCCGGGTCCTCGGTGTTCATGCACAGCGCGTGATCGAAGGTATCCAACCATTCACCGATGGCTTCCTTGATGATTTTGAAATCGCAGACCATCTGGTTATCATCCAGTTCGTCGGCCTCGATCACGAACTCAACCTTGCGGGTGTGGCCATGCGGAAACCGGCACTTGTCCGGATGCTTCGAGAGCATGTGGCCGTTTTCCACTTCGAGGGATTTGCAAATTCTATAGGGCATGGTGAAGAGATTTTTTAACCGCAGATGAACGCAGATAAACTCAGATAAGAAACGAGAGAATTCATAGAAAAATAGAGACCCTCAAATCTCAACCTGCCCCTCATCTTTTCTTCATTAACGTCCATCTGCGGTTCAATTCATCTTCTTTGAATCAAGAATTGGCAAAGCCGGAGTCTGCTCATAAACGGTGGGATCGGGCAAGTCGGCGAGGATGAACGCCTCGCGCCGTTCCACGCAAGTACCGCAGGTGCCGCAATGGATTTCGCCGCCTTTATAACAGGACCAGGTTTCGGAAAAGTCGATGCCGAGCTGCACTCCACGCTTGGCGATCCCTGCTTTGTCCATGTCCATGAACGGTCGCAGGAGGCGAATTTTCGCATAGGTCCCCTCGCCCATAGCGGTGGCAATCGCCTGCATGAACGGCTCGCGGCAGTCCGGATAAATCGCGTGGTCCCCTGAGTGGGCGGCGATCACCAAGCCATCCGCGTTCACGCTTTCCGCATAGCCGGCGGCGATGGCGAGCATGATGCCGTTGCGGAACGGAACGACAGTCTGCTTCATCGAAGCTTCCGCATAATGGCCGTCCGGAATCGCGCCGCCCGATTGGAGGAGGTCGGATTTGAACAGCCGATTGATGAAATCCAACGGGATCACCTGATGAAGCACGCCGTGTCTATCAGCATGTAGTTTCGCGAATGGAATCTCGCGCGCGTTGTGCTTCGCGCCGTAGTCGAAAGACAAACAAGCGACCACTTCGTGCATGCCGAGCGCTTCGTAAAAGGCAGCCACCGAATCCATCCCACCGCTCAACAGCACGCACACTTTCATCCTCCGCATTCCGGGTAGTTCGCCTCTGTCGTGAGCTGGATGCCGCCGCGCGGTGCGAATTCACCGCGGACGATGAGTTCCCGCGGTTTCAAGGCGGCCACCAGATCGTCGAGGATGCGGTTCACGATTTCCTCGTTGAATGCCGGCTGGTTGCGGAACGACGCGAGGTAGTATTTGAGACTCTTCGTTTCCACGATCGTCTCGCCCGGCACGTAGCGGATCTCGATTTTCGCGCTGTCCGGCTGGCCCGTCACCGGACACAGCGAGGAAAATTCCGAGGTGTTGAGTGTGATCCAGTATTTTCGTCCCGGCCGTTGATTGGGGAAAATCTCCAGTGTCGCCTCATCCGGGCTTGCGGGCAGGCGGCTTTCCTTTCCCAGCAGGGACAATTTCTCAAGATCTTCGCGACCGGGCATGGCCGGAGTCTGGAAAGTGCGGCGGAAACGTCGAATTTATTCTCGCCCGAGGGAATTACTGCGCATTGCGCCAAATAAAATGCCACCGGGGAGGATAAAGGCGAAAAGTCTTTGGATGGTGGTTGCGCCACAAAGAATGACACCGGCATGCAGACACTTACCGGGATCATGAGCAGAGAAAGTCGGAAACGATTGTTGGAAAGCAGCCGCCTGCGTTATGCCGGGCGGGGTCGCGAGGGGCGCAGCCGCCTCATCGACGAGCTTTGCGACGCCTTGGGGATCACCCGCAAGCACGCCATCAAGGCACTCAACGGGCGTGTC
>JANMSI010000065.1:0-27437 GCA_031389115.1 Akkermansiaceae bacterium | reverse complement strand
TGAAGTGGACTTTCATCCCGCCGAACAACACCAAGCCGGTCTATTTGATCTGCAACGCGGACGAGTCCGAGCCGGGTACTTTCAAGGACCGATACATCCTTCACCAAGACCCGCACCAGCTCATCGAGGGCATGGTGATCTCGTGCTTCGCCGTCGGTGCGAAGGTCGCCTACATCTACATCCGCGAGGAGTTTCCTGAAGCCGCGCTGATCGTCGAGCGGGCGATCGAAGAAGCCCGTGCGAAGAATTTCCTCGGTAAGAACGTGCTCGGCTCCGGGTTTGATGTGGAGATCTACGTCCACCGCGGCGCGGGTGCCTACATCTGCGGCGAGGAAACCGGGCTCATCGAATCGCTCGAAGGCAAGCGGCCTTATCCGCGGATCAAGCCGCCATATTTTCCCGCAGCGCTAGGCCTCTACATGTGCCCGACGATCGTCAATAACGTGGAATCGCTCTGCCACGTGAAGCACATCATCCGAATGGGCGGCGACGAATACGCGAAGCTCGGGGTTGCTAGAAACACCGGCACGCGCATCCTTTGCGTCTCGGGCGATGTGAAAAATCCCGGCTATTTCGAGGTCGAGGTCGGCAAGGTCACGATGCGCGAACTGCTCTATGACATGTGCGGCGGACCGAGGGACGGGCGCGAGTTCAAGGCGGTGATTCCCGGTGGCTCGTCGTCAAAAATTCTCAAATGCAACGAGGTTTTCAAACTGAAGAACCCCGATGGCACGACCAAGGACCTCGATTTCTGGGACATCCAGATGGACTTCGACACGCTCGCTGCTTGCGGATCGATGGCCGGCTCCGGCGGCGTGATCGTGCTCGATGACACCCGCAAAATGTCGTGGGTGCTCAACAACCTGAACGCCTTCTACGCCCACGAGTCCTGCGGCCAATGCACGCCTTGCCGCGAAGGCTCGACGTGGATGAAGAAAATCTCCGACCGTCTGGTCGATGGCACCGCCAGCCCGTCCGACATCGACACGCTGGAAAGCGTGGCCTATCAGATCGACGGCCGCACGATTTGCGCCTTCGGCGAAGCATCGTCGTGGCCGGTGGAAGCGATCATCGGGAAATTCCGCGATGAGCTGCTGGCCGACACCAAGTCCACCAACGAAGCGCTGCCCCACAATCCCGAGGAGGAAGCGCAACGGCGGTTTCTCCAACCCGCATGAACGGGAAATCGTCAGTGGTGGCCTTGATCGCCCGCGTCTTGTTAGGCGTGTGGTTCGTTTACAGCGGCGGTGTGAAAATTTTCGGCACTGGCTTGGATCGGTTCACCACCGATGTGGCGAACTATCAGCTCGTCAAGCCGCCATGGGACGCCGTGGCAGCTTACTCGGTGCCATGGCTGGAACTCATCGCAGGAGTCTGCCTGATGCTCGGAATCCTGCGGCGCGGCGCAATTTTAGTCATCGCGGGTTTGGTGCTGATGTTCTCAGTTTCCGTCGGCTGGGCATGGTCGAAAGGCCTGGATATTTCCTGCGGCTGCCACGGCGGAGACGCGCCGATTCAGTATTGGAACAAGGCCGCCGAGTTCGCCGGATATTTTGCGCTGCTCGGCTGGCTCTGGTGGATGGAGGGGAGAACATCGAACATCGAACGCCCAACATCGAACGTCGAAGCAACGAGGATGAATGAATGAAAGCCGGGATGAATCCCGCTGTCCGCTTTCACTTCGATGTTCAATTGACGGCAACCGTTGATCACCGCTACTTCCAGCCATGCGCTACGCCGATCGTCTCCAGCAACGGATCAAAATCACCGGTTCCCGGCTGTGTGTCGGACTCGACCCGCGGCCCGGCGACGGCGGGGCGGCGTTCGCGCGGAATTTCCTGTTGCAAGTCATTGAGGAAACCGCCGTTTGGGCGGCCGCTTTCAAGCCGAACATGGCATATTTCGAAGCGATGGGGATTGAGGGAATCCGCCTGCTGGAGGAGTTGCTTGCCGCGATGCCGGAGGACGTGCCGGTGATTTTGGACGCGAAACGCAGCGACATCGGCGAGACTCAGAAATTCTACGCGCAAGGCTATTTCGCCGGATGGAAGGTCGATGCGGTCACGCTCAACCCGTTTCTTGGTTATGATTCCATCGAGCCATTCCTCGACTGGGAAGGGAAGGGGATTTACCTGCTAGCGGTGACTTCCAATCCGGGTTCGGCTGACTTCCAGCGGCAAAAACTCGCGGACGGCCGGTCTGTGTTCGAGCTCGTGACCGCGCTCGGCGAACGGGCGAAAACGGAAGGCCGCGCCACCGATGTCGGCTACGTGGTCGGTCTCACGAACGCGTCCGACGTGCTGGAAAAATTCCCGGACGCGCCGCTGCTCGTTCCCGGCCTCGGTGCGCAGGGCGGTGATCTTGCGGCGCTCGCCGCTGCCCACCGCAGCGCCCCGGATGTCGTCAACGTGTCGCGCGGCATCCTCTACGCCGCCGACGACCGCGGCTTCGGTGCGCGGGCACGGGACTGGGCGGAAAAAATCGCGGGAGCCTATGGGAAATGAGTTCGAGTTTTTCCTGCAAGCCGCCGATTCGTCATCTAGTATCAGCGGACTGTGCACCATGACGAGACCTCACCCATGAAGCCTGTGCCCGCCAGGTATTCCGGCCTGCTGCCGCAAAAAGGCTGGCCCTCACGCAATCTAAAATTTCTCCGCCACCGGATCGTGCCGGGGATGTTCCAACGGGCGAATGGCGATGTCTTGAAGCCGGTGCTCGCGCCGCCCGAATTGAACAAGGTCCGGGTCACGTGGATCGGACATGCCTCGTTTTTCCTGCAGTTCGCCGGGCACTCGGTCATCGTCGATCCCAATTGGGCGAAATGGCACGGCCCGGTGAAACGCCGACGCAAGCCCGGCCTGGATTTGCACGGCGTTCCGGAAGTGGATCTGGTGCTCGTTTCCCACGCCCACTTCGACCACTTGCACAAGCCAAGCTTGAAAATTCTTCAAGCGCGCGAGGGCATCGTGGTGCCGCTGGGCAGCGGCTCGCTGGTGAAACGGCTCGGATTTCCCGCGATTCACGAAATGCGGATCTGGGACACGCTGGAGTTCGACCTGCTAGAAATCATCCACACGCCCTGCCATCATTGGGGCGCGCGTTTCATCCATGACACCCACCGCGACTACGGCGGCTACATCGTCCGCGCGGGTGGGAAAAGCGTCTTTCACTGCGGCGACAGCGCTTACTTCGACGGCTTCAAGGAAATCGGCAAACGCTACGAAATCGACATCGCGCTGATGCCCATCGGAGCGTACGAGTCGCCAAGCGGGCGGGATGTCCACATGAACCCCGAGGAGGCCGTTAGAGCGTTCGCCGATCTCGGTGCGAAGGTTCTCATCCCGATGCATTACGGCACCTTTCCCCTGGGCAACGAGCCGCATCACGAGCCGGTGGATCGCCTGCTGATGGAGGCGGACCGGCTCGGCATCAGCGATCGGATTCTCATCCCGGAGGAGGGTGTCGGCATCGAATGGTGAAACTTTTCGGGAACAAGGTGCCAAGCCGTGTATCCTACCCGCATGAATCGCCGCCTCGCCCTATCCCTGTTGCTTCTCATTCCCACACTCGCTTCCTGCGAACCTGAAAAAGTCATGACCGCCGCCGACAAAGAACCCGCCAAAATGCCAGCCATTCCCGCCGGAGCGGAGATTGCCACCCTCGGTGCCGGATGTTTCTGGTGCATCGAGGCCGCTTATCCGCAGTTCGACGGAGTTTACTCAGCCACCTCCGGCTACACGGGCGGTGCGGTGAAGAATCCGACCTACGAGCAGATTTCCGGGGGCGATTCCGGCCACGCCGAGGTCGTGCGGGTCGTTTTCGATCCCACGAAAATTTCGTATGAAAAAGTCCTCGCCTGGTTCTGGGATCTGCACGATCCGACCACGCTGAACCGCCAGGGCAACGATTCCGGCACCCAGTATCGTTCCGCGATCTACTATCATTCCGAGGAGCAGAAAAAAACCGCCGAAGCATCCAAAGCTGCCGCAAAAGGCAAATTCAAAGACCCGATCGTTACGGAAATCACCAAGGCCGCCGAGTTCTACCCGGCCGAGAATTACCATCAGAATTATTACAAGGAGAACAAATCGAAGAACCCGTATTGCCGGTTTGTCATCGAGCCGAAGCTCAAAAAGCTGAAGCTCGAGCATTGATTTCAGCGACCGGAATTCAGACTTGCGTGTGGAAAAGGTCGTCTATTGACTCCGCCATGGCGGAGATTTCCCTCGGACTTTCATTTGACGACGTGCTGCTGGTGCCGGCCATGAGCTCGGTTTTGCCAGGCGAGGCGGACCTCTCGACGCACGTCACGGAAGGCATCCCCTTGTTTCTCCCGGTCGTTTCCGCAGCCATGGACACGGTCTCGGAACATGACCTCGCCATCGCCCTGGCCCGCGAGGGCGGCATGGGCGTGATCCACCGGGCCTGCCCCATCGACGAGCAGGCGGCGATGGTTTCCCGAGTCAAACGCTCGGAAAACGCCGTCATTCAAAAGCCCCGCACCGTCCGCAAGGAGGAGACCGTCGATCACGTCCGCGCGGTCATGTCGAAAGCCGGGTTCTCCGGATTTCCCGTGATCGATGCCGAGGGGCGGCTCGAGGGCATGGTCACCAGTCGCGATATCCGCTATCTGGATCGCCTGGATGCCATCGTGGCCGATGTGATGACTCCGCGCGAAAAATTGATCACCGCGCCGGCCCACACCAGCCTGGAGGAAGCCCGCCGGATTCTCTATCAGAACCGCATCGAGAAGCTGCCGCTCATCGACTCGGACGGCCACCTCGTCGGGCTGATCACTGGATCGGATATCGAGAAGCGCATCACCTTCACCAACGCCGCGAAGGACGGCAACGGCCAGCTCCGCTGCGGTGCCGCCGTGGGCGTGGGCCCGGATTGCATCGACCGCAGCCGCGTCCTGATCGACGCCGGAGCGGACGCGCTGTTCATCGACGCCGCCACCGGCCATACCCGCCACGTCATGGAAGTAATCGGCCAACTGCGCGCTCTATCGAATGTGCCGGTCGTCGCGGGCAATGTCGTCACCGAGCAAGGCGCGCGCGACCTCGTTTCCGCCGGAGCCAGTGCAGTGAAAGTCGGTGTCGGCCCCGGTTCCATTTGCACCACCCGCGTCATTTCGGGCGTTGGCATGCCGCAGTTCACCGCCATCCAAAACGTCGCGGGCATCTGCCGCGAGCACGGGGTCAAAGTCATCGCGGACGGTGGAATCCGTTACTCCGGCGACATCGTCAAGGCACTCGCCGCCGGTGCCGACCTTGTCATGTTGGGCTCGCTGCTGGCGGGCACCCGCGAGAGTCCCGGCCAGACGGTGCAGTCTCAGGGCCGTCGTTTCAAAACCTACCGCGGCATGGGTTCCATCGGTGCCATGCAAAAAGGCGCGGGCGACCGCTATGGCCAGAACAGCTCGGGCAAACTCGTCCCGGAAGGCGTCGAGGGCCGCGTCCCCTACAAAGGGCCACTCTCCGATGTCATTTTCCAACTCATGGGCGGTCTGAAATCCGGCATGGGCTATCTCGGTGCCTCCACGCTAACCGAACTCCGTGAGCGTGCTACCTTCGTCCGCGTCACCGCCGGCGGCCTCCGCGAAAGCCACGTCCACGACGTGGTCATGACGGAAGAGCCGACCAACTATCAGCCGCTTAGCTAGAAATCAAACCACAGATGAACAGGATTCACGCAGATGAATGAAGGGATAAGAAATGTGGTCATGAAATCAAGCACTCTTCATCTCTTCCATCTGCGTCCATCCTGTTCATCTGTGGTTGAACAATTCCAGATGGACAAGCCTTAGCTAGTTTTCAGTTTTTCTCAAAAATGCACGATTCCAATCACGTCGCCGTTCTCGATTTCGGCTCGCAATACACCCAGCTTATCGTCCGGCGCGTGCGCGAACTCGGCTACTTCGCGAAGCTCTACGCCATCGAGGATTTTCCTAACATCGGTCAACCCGGCGCGATCATTCTATCAGGCGGGCCGAAAAGCACCAGCGAGGCCGACGCGCCGGATTTGGATTTCGATGCGCTCCAAGCCTTCAACGTGCCGGTGCTCGGCGTCTGTTATGGAATGCAGCTCCTGAACATCAAATTCGGCGGCAGCGTGGAGGCCAGCGACCGTCGGGAATACGGCCCGGCCGCGTTGTTCCCCGCCGAGTGCATTGGTCTCTATCAGGGAGTTTCCGGGACTTCCCAAGTGTGGATGAGCCACTCGGACACCGTGAAGGTCATTCCCGAGGGCACGAAGGTCATCGCCTCCAACCAGCATGGCACGCCCGTTTCGCTGCAATGGAACAAGCTTTTCTTCGGCATTCAGTTTCATCCGGAGGTCACCCACAGCCACGAGGGGCTGCAAATTCTAAAGAATTTCCTCGATGAAGCCTCGGGCTTGCTGCCGTTCCACATCGACGACTTCAAACGCGAGATCATCGACAGCATCCGCGAGACGGTCGGTAGCAAACAGGTCGTGTGCGGCGTCTCCGGTGGCGTCGATAGCACGGTGCTCGCCGTCCTGCTCAAGGAGGCCGGGGCGAATGTTAGGGCCATTTTCGTCGATCATGGACTGATGCGGAAGGACGAGGGAATCGAGGTCCGGAAAAATTTCGCGCGCCTGGGCGTGCCGATTGAAACGGTGGACTGCGCAGAGCGTTTTCTAACCGCGCTCGATGGCGTGGACGATCCCGAGAAAAAGCGCGTCATCATCGGCAACCTGTTCATCGACGTCTTCTGGGATTCCGTCGGCGATGCCGACCTGCTCGCCCAGGGCACCCTCTATCCGGATGTCATCGAAAGCGCCTCCAACGCCAAATCCAAGGCGTCGAAAATCAAGACCCACCACAACCGGGTCGATCGCATTCTCGAACTCCAGGCGCAAGGGAAAGTCCTCGAACCGTTAGCGGAGCTCTTCAAGGACGAGGTCCGGGAACTCGGCACCGCGCTCGGGATCCCGGAGGATATTCTCCAGCGCCATCCGTTTCCCGGCCCCGGCCTCGCGGTTAGATGCCCCGGTGTCGTTACGGAGGATCGCCTGCGGATCATCCGCGAGTGCGACGCGATCTTCATCGGCAAGCTCAAGGAGCACCATTGGTATGACAAGGTCTGGCAGGCCTACGCGGGTCTGATCCCCGTAAAAACCGTCGGCGTCAAAGGCGACGAGCGCAGCTACGAGTGGGCCATTTCACTACGCGCGGTGATTTCCGAAGACGCGATGACCGCCGACTGGGTGGAGCTGCCCTACATCATTCTCCGCGAAACCAGCCATTGCATCCTCAACGAGGTGAAAGGCATCAACCGCGTGCTTTACGATGTTTCGACCAAGCCGCCCGCCAGCATCGAGTGGGAGTAGGGGGAGTGGCGACATCCCTGTCGCCACTTTTTCGCGTGCCTCGCGACAGGAATGTCGCGACTCCAACCGCGCGGTCTCCGCCCTGTTCCGCGTGTTCGGCGGGGCGGGGGAGCCGGTCGTCGCGGACGCCCACGAACGCGCGGACTGCCGCGCGATGCACGGCGGCGAGTGCCTGGCCTTTGCGATCCTCGTGCCGCTAACAATTCTCACCGCTCTCGGCGAGTGGCTGACCGCTTCACTCGGCTTGGCTGCCGGTGGCTTGTTAGCCGTGCCGCTCGCTTTCATGGTGCTGCAACTTCTGCCCTTCGTGTTCGGAGCCAAATCCCCGGAGCTTCAATGGCGGCTGTGGCTCGCAGGGTGCGTGACCTGGGCAATCTTTCGCCGCGAGGCGGGAGGATTCGTCGGCGTGGCTTCCTACACGTGGATTGCACTGGCCGTGATAACCATGGCGGCCACCCTCGTGTTAGGCTGGCAGGCGTCGATGCGATGGTCCGGAAAACCCGGCATGGTTTGGCGGATGTTTCTAATCGTTTCCCTGCACGCCGCCGCCCTTGGGATGGGTTTCAAATGGGGCTGGCCGTGGGCGCTCGCTGGCGGAGCCGCAATCGCCGCTAGTTTCTGTTGGGGAGTCCTCAATCCTTACTGCCAATGGCTCGGTCCCGTGCGTTGCAAGACCGACGACGGGGAAATTCTCATCACCATCGACGACGGTCCCGATCCCCATGACACGCCGGCGCTGCTTGACTTGCTAGACCGCTATCACGTGAAGGCCATCTTTTTCATGATCGGCGAAAAGGTCCGCGCACACCCTGATCTTGCCCGCGAGGTCATCCGTCGCGGTCATGAGATCGGCAATCACACCCTCACTCACCCTCAGGCGAGTTTCTGGTCTGCAGGTCCGTGGAGAACCCTGCGGGAAATCGCCGGCTGCCAGCAAGTGATCGAGGAAGCTACCGGTGTTAGACCGCGTTGGTTCCGGGCTCCGGTCGGGCATCGGAACCTGTTCACTCATCCCGTCGCCAGCGCGCTTGGCTTGGAAGTGATGGCGTGGAACCGCCGCGGATTCGATGCCGTCGAGAAAGACGCGGGAAAAGTGCTGGCGAGGATTTCGCCCCACCTAACGAACGGGGACATCGTTCTGCTCCACGAAGCCACGCCAATCGCAGCGGAGGTGCTGGGAAAGGTGCTGGAGAAAGTGTCCCGGCTGTCCCAGCCGGGAGCGGAGGCTATGGAATCCGGCTGAGACAGCCGGAACACTTTCACTTGTTGGCCGCCACGCTTCCGAGGGATTTCACGCTAACAGGATTCGCCTATCTGATCGCTCGTGATTCGCTGCCGTTTCCGGGTGGTCAAAGCGTTGGCAAAAAGGCCATGAACATTCGGGCGGTCACGCTCGATGGCAAGTCGCTCGTTGGCAATTGGGGAGCCGCGTTGATCCGCCGGCAGCTGAAGAACCTGCCTGATTTGCGGGCTTTCCAAGGAGCGCGGATCTGTCAATTTCCCGCCATGGAGAGTCACGAGGTCTTGAAGCGGGCGATGCGAAAAACCACCCCCAAGGCCATTGCTGCCGAACTGGGCGTGTCGCTGTCACTCGTTTACAAATGGGCGGAAAAACCCACCGACGATGGCTCCGGCAGCCGCAATCCCTTGGACCGGCTGCTGCAAATCATCGATCTCAGCGGAGACACCGGGATTGTCGAATGGTTGTGCCGCCAGCAGCACGGACATTTCGTAAAGGATCCGGACGTGAGCGCGCAGCGGATCGATCACGTTCTATCCGCCACTCAGGAAATCATCGGTCAGTTCTCCGAGCTGCTGAACAAGATCTCCAGAGCTGCCCACGACCAATCGGTTAGCAATGAGGAAGCGGTGGAGATCCGTCAGGTGTGGGACAAGCTGAAAAGCTACGCGGAGGGATTTGTCCGCTCCTGCGAAAACGGCGATTTCAAAACCATGTCGCGGATTCCGCCGGGTTAGTCGGATCGATTTGGACTGCGGCAGCCTGCTGCCGCTTTTCCTTATGCCAGCCTGCTGGTGGGAGCCGCAGCAGGCTGCGGACTCAAAGCGGCAGCAGGCTGCTCGCAGTCCAAGGAGTTTCTAACTCCCAAGCAGCAGGCCGGCCGCTTGTTGGTTTCCGCCGGTGGCGGTGACCACGACTTGATGGAATCGCCCGCCCGTCAGCGCATCTGCCGCTGCCACTACCTGGAGCCCCGCGGAAACTCCCATGCCTTCGCCTAACACCATGCGCGGCGACCACCGCGGGCCGCGCCAGTCCGCCCAAGCGGTGGTTTCCGGCAGATCATAGCGGACGACGCCGGCCCGGCCATCGACCAGCAGCGTCCGGCCGTCGTCGCTGGCGGCGAGCTGTCGGCGGATTTTCACCGCAGCTTGCAGTCGGCTGTTAGCCGATAGGGAAACCGGATCCGGCAGCCGCAGCAATTTAACAGGGCCTTCCGCGGACTCCAGATAGATTGCGGCCGCGCCTTCCGACGGCAGGTAATTGCGCGAGTAGTGACAAAGGCCCTCGGCGCTGAGCCAGTCGGTTTCCTCGGCGGAAATCACCAGGCAGCCATCCACCTCGCCGCGCTCCAGCCATTCCACCGCGAGGTCGATGCCGCTGAAGAAGCCGGTGCTGTCCGCGATAAGCGTGTCGTTCGGAGCGGTGCTGCCGATCAGCGCGGAGATGTGGCTGGACGGGGCGTTGAAGACGGTCTCTGGAAACAAAATCGGACTTGCCAGCGCGGGATCGGCCAGCGCCTCGCCAAAGAAGCGCTTCGAGTAATTCACGCAGCCGTTGGTGAGGGTGAAAACCACGCCCACACGCAGGTTTCCGGCTGCAATTTCTTGCAGTCGGAAATCGCCTAACGCCTCGGCCACGGCGGCGGCGGCGAATTTGGAAATCACGCTGGTCCGGCGCAGTCGCGCGAACTTGGGCGTCGTCGCTCCTTCCGCCGGGACGCGCAGGACGGGGGTGGAAATTTCGGCTTCGCCTAACACTCGTCCCAGGATTGACCGCGGAATTTCGCCTCCCGGGTCAAGTGCCTGCATCAGGGCTGGCACCCCCCAGCCGGCCGGAGAAACGGCCCCGGTGCCGGTGATCGCGATGGGCATTCTCACGCGATCCCCTCCTTGCCGAAAACGAGCGTCGCATTCGCCCCGCCGAAGCCGAACGAGTTGGTTAGAACGCGGCGCACCACGGCTTCGCGGGGTGATCTAACGAGGTCGAAGGTGCATACGGCGTCCGCCTCGCGCACGTTCAAGCTGGCGGGCAGCCACTGGCCTTCAAGCGCGATCAAGCTGATGATCGACTCCACCGCGCCCGCGCCGCCAAGCAGGTGGCCGGTGGCGGATTTCGTCGAACTGACTTTGATTTTCCCGACCTCCACGCCTGCCCAGCGCTGGATGGCATTGCCCTCCGCAATGTCATTGAGCGGGGTGCCGGTGCCGTGCGAATTGAGGTAATCGATTTGCTCCGGAGCCAGGTGCGCCATCGCGCAGGCGGCCTGCATCGTCAGCACTGCTGCATCGCCTAACGGATGAGGCTGCGTCAGGTGATGAACATCGGTGGCCGCGCCGTAGCCGAGGATTTCCGCGATCACCCGGGCACCGCGGGCTTTGGCGGAGGTGGCGGATTCCACCAGGACGAACCCCGCGCCTTCGCCCAAAGCCAGCCCATCGCGCGCCGCGTCGAACGGGCGGGGGATGCCGGACGGACTGAGCGCTTGCAGAGAATCGAACCCGGAGAAAACCAGTTGGCACAGCGCGTCGTAGCCGCCCGCCAGCACCCGCTCCGCCCGGCCGGTGCGGACGAGATGAAATGCGTGGCCGATCGCGTTCGCCCCCGAGGCGCAGGCGTTCGAAACGATGCGGATTGGCCCGCTCACGCCGAGCTCGCGGGCCATGTCCGTCATCTGACGCTGCGCCTGATAGAGTTCCACCCGCCGCAATTGGCGGCCGCGGTTCGCGCCAGTCGCGTGCGCCTGTTTGAAATACTCCTCACCGATCGGCATGGCGGCGGCCGACGTGCCGACGATCATCGGGATTTCCCCGCCCGACAGACTAGCGACCGTTAGGGCTTCCCGCGCTGCCAGCCACGCAAGGCGCGTGCCCCGATCCATCCGGGTCCAGGCCTTGCGGGAAATACCTGTTAGCGATTCCGGCAGATCGACCTGCCCGGCCGTGCCGACGCGCTGCCGCGAAACGTCGAATAACGTCACGGGTGAAAACGCGATGCTTCCGGCGCGGAAGCCGGCGGCATTTTCCGCCGTGTCCAAGCCCATCGGCGAGACGATTCCCATGCCCGTCACCACCGCCGGGAGGATCCGGGAGGGCAGGGGGGAGTCGGAAAAGTAAGCCACGAGAAAAAGATGAAGAAGTTAAGGCTCGTCAGACGGGGTGGCCGCTAGCTACGCAACGCACGCGCCCCTTGTCAAATGCCGTATCCACGCTGGTTAGAGACCTCCCGCCGCCACGCCGATCGCCCCGCCATCTTCGACGGCGACCGGGTTTTGACGTTCGCCGATTTGGCGGCGGCAGTGGCGGTAAGACCGGAGGCCGTCGGGCCGGTGATCGCCCGCAGTGGCGGGGTCGAGTTCTTCGTGGAAATCCTGCGGGCGTGGCGCGACGGGCAGGCGGTCATCCCGGTCGAGCGCGATATCCCGGAACCGATCCTGCATTGCCTACCTCCCGTCGGCATCAGCCTCGTCAAATACACGCCCGGTGCCAGTGGCATCCCGCGCGGGATTTTTCTAACCGCCGCGCAGGTGGCGGCCGATGGCGACCGCCTCGTCGCAGCGATGGAGCTCACTCCCGCCACGCCCAATCTATCAGTCCTTTCGCTGGCCCATTCGTATGGCTTTTCGAATGTCGTGCTGCCGTTGCTGTTGCACGGCATCCCGGTTCACCTGGCACCGGTTCCATTCCCGCGAATCATCGAGGAAATTTTCAAGCAGCATCCCGCGCTGGTGGTCCCTGCGGTGCCATCCATGTGGCGGGCTTGGCACCGCGCGGGAATCCTCAAGGGTGCGCCGATTTCGCTGGCGCTTTCCGCCGGTGCGCCGCTGGCCCTTGCCCTGGAGGCCGATGTCTTTGCAGCCTCCGGTCTAAAAATCCACAATTTCTACGGCGCCAGCGAGTGCGGCGGGATCTCGCTCGATGGCTCGGCGACGCCCCGCGAATCTAAGGACGATGTCGGCACGCCGCTGCCCGGGGTGAAGGTGGCCGTGGGACCGGACGGGCGGCTGTTAGTGGAAAGCACGAGCGTCGCCACCGCCTATGACGCCCCGCGTGAGGATGATGTGTTAGGGAACGGGATTTATCTCACTCGCGACCTTGCTTCATTGGACGCCTGCGGGAAAATTCACCTAACAGGAACCTTGGGCGCGGCGATTAATGTGGCTGGCCGCAAGGTGAGCCCGGCGAAGGTCGAAGCCGCCATCATGACAACCGGGCTGGCACGGCGGGTTAAAGTTTTCGGAACGCCAAGTCCCGATCCCGAGCGCGTTGAGGAAATCTGCGCGTGCATTGAGCTGAGTTCCGGCATCGGCCTCGACGCGCTGCGAGCCGCCGCCGCCGCCCACTTGCAGACTTGGGAGCTGCCGCGGCATTGGAAGACAAACCTGTAGCCCGGACTGCGCGATGCTCTGCTCGCGCCGTCGGTAGATTTCGCTCTGCCGGATGAAGCAGATCTTCCAGCACTCCTGGCTTACTCCGCTTCGTCTTCTTCGATGCCTTTAATCTCTTCGATCGACTCGATCTCCTGCATCTCACCTTCCGCCGCTGGGACGGAAATCGGGGGCGTGACTGCCTCGATGGGCGGGGTGCTCGCACTCACCGGCGGGCGGGCGATCATGCCACCGGGAAGCTGTTGGACGCCACGGGGCGCTGCGTCTTCCGGCGCAGGTGGAGTGGCCTTGGCAATGAGCGATGCGCGGTCCTTCAGAAGCGGTTCTACCGTGGATTTGGCGAGTTCGTAGGTGATTCCGGCGAAGCTTTTCTCCTTCGCGAGCTTGTCGGTGAGCGATTTAAGCCGGTCGGTGAAGGCGGCGTCCTTGGTCTTGGCGTCCTCGGGTTTTTCGCCTTCCTCTTTCTTGCGCTCCTTGGGCAGCTCGGCATTGACGTCCACGGTGACAAGGAAATTGTCCGTCGCTGGCGGCGGCGTGCCGGGGCTAGCAGGGGCAGCCGGGGCGGCGGCAGGTTTCGCCGGAGAGAGAGTCACGGTGTAGGTAAATCCTTCGAACGTCTCGAGGGTCGCGGTGCGCTTGCCGTCGGTGGCCAACCGCTCGGCCACCTTGTCGGTGGGGACGACATCCTCGAACCGGGCGTAAGCGAAGAGGCTCTTGAACGAGCTGGCCGCCGTGGTGTCCAGAACCTCCCCGGGTGCGGCGCCTTCGAGTTTGTATTCGGCCTCCTCACCCTCGCGACTCAGTTTCCAAGCAGGCTCGGTCTTGCCCGGTTGGCTCACCACGATGGATTTCATCTTCTCCGGGCTGATGAATCCATCGGCCAGCCAGCGCTTCGGTTCTGCGCTCACGGATGGAAACATTTCACTAACCGCATAGAACCCGGAGTCGTCGGCGTGATTGCGGACGTAGCGTCCCACCGCACTGCCACCGCCCATCGGCGATTGTTCGGCTCCGCTTTCGATGTTTTTGCCAAGCGAGACCTTGGCGATTTCCTTGCCGCCCGCATCTTTAAACGTGGCGGTTAGTCCGCGCTCCTCGGGCTTGGCCGCAGCCTCATCCATGCCGAAGCGCGGGGCGAACGACGGTCCCGCTTCCGTGCCCAAGGTGACCTTCAGCTCGCCGAGGGTGCGGAGCAGATCATTGACGAAGGTGTTGTTAGCCGGATAGTCGCCCCGCTGGGACACCACCCATTTCCCGTCTTTTTTGGAGAGGGTGACGGTGTCGGAGGCTCCTTGGATTTCCACGGTGGCCGCCTCGCTGGCAGGGAACGATTCGAACAGCGTCTGGCCGTGCGAGCGTTTGGTGGCGCTGCGGGTGGAGGCGTTTTGGCTGAGCTTCACGGCAGTGACGGCCGCGCCGAGGGCGATGGCGATGGCCCAAAGAATAGTAACCTGGCGTTTGTTCATTTCTTAAAGAAGTTGAGAGTTGAGAGTTGATGGTTGATGGAAAGAGGGAGAGGTGGAAGGTGGTTGAATCGCGATTTTCTGACTCTTCGCTATCAACTATCAACCTTCCACCATCAACTTCCTATCTGGCGCGGGTCGAGCGGCGGCGGTTGATGAAAAGGGCGAAACCGATCAGCACTACCAGCGTCGGCATAGCGGCCACATTGAGGAGGGTGATATTACCGGCAAGCTTGTTCTTCTGGCGGCGGAGGTCTTTTTCCTGATCTCGAACGAGCTTGGCATACTCGACCTGTTCCTCGCGCAGCTTCTTGATTTCCGCTTCCTGGGCAGGCGAAAGAAAGAGTTCGGATCCGCGTGTTTTCTGGGCTTGAAGCTCGCCGAGTTTTTGCTGGGCGGCTTTCTGCTTGGCTTGGAACTCTTCGATTTTCACACCGACGGTTTTGTTGAAATCCGATTCCATCTTTTGCACCACCGTGAAGGGCCGGGTGATGGCGGACCGTGACCGGGAACCGATGAGATGCCTCGATCCGGTCGCCTGGTCGAGCAGGTTGAACATCAGCGTGGAGTTGCCGTTCATTGGCGAAGCCATCTGGGTGCCGCCAAAGTTTTGGACGTTGTAGGCGAAGCGATCGTAGAAGGCATCGACGTCGCCGATCAGGAAAACATTTCCGGGAGAGGTTGCCTCGGTTAGATAAACCGGCTTGGGCGCGTCCTTGGCTTCGGGGGCTTGTTCGCCTTCGGTGGTCGGCTTGGGTTTGCCGCCGGGGAAGGCGGTCTTGAAGCTGCCTGACAGATGGGTGACCAAATCGTAGGCGGTGCCGTTGGACTTGAGCGTGCGGTCGAGGGAAGGATCAAGTTGGGAGGCTTTCACGGAATCGACGAAGCCAGCCTGGGTGGTCGATTTGATCAGGGTGTTCGCGGTAATTCCGGCGGCACCGGTTTTGGTGAAGGCTCCCGGCAGGAACAGCGTGACGGAGCCGAGGTCTTTGGTAATAACATCGTCCTTTTGCGGCATCGCATCCTTGCCAAGTGTTAGGACGGCGAGTCCCATCCGGTCTCCGCCCAGCTTCGTCGCCAGTGGCGGATCGGCGAGCACCATGCCGGATTCGAAGCTGACGCCCCAGGCGGAAAGCAGGGTGGGGAGGGTAGAGGTGGTGGGATTGGGAGGCTGCTGGCCCATCATCGGATTTCCGCGAGGCGAGGTCATCTGCGCGGCGACCGAGTAAGAATCCAGGCAGGCGACCACGGTGCCGCCGTTGAGCAAATACTGGTCCACGGAAAATTCGGCCTCCGGCGTGATCCCGGCGGGGTGGAACAGTAACAGAACCTTGATAACCTTCGGGTCGATGGTGGCCGCTTCCATCGAAATATCCACGACATCGAACGACTGCTTGAGCTGCTGATAGATCACCCAACCCGGCGTCGGCGGCTGGCCGGGCATCATCGCAGGCGCGCCTTTCAAATCCAGCGCGGACATGATCCCTATCCGCGGCTTGGTGGGAGTGCTGACCTCGCCAATCGCCTTGGACAGATGATATTCCAGCATCGTTTCGTCGCGTGGATCGAGAAACGGGATGACGCTGGTTTTATCCAGGCAGGAAATGGCAAGGCCGAGAAACAGGTTCTGGTCGTTCATGCGCTGGCCGTTGATGCCATCAAGATTGGCGGAGTCCTCGGCATCGGTGTCAGGCTCCGGGTCCAGATTGTCGATCCGCAGCTTGCCTTTGGATATTGAGGAATACTCCTTCAACAGGTCGTCCACGCGGCGCATGTGCAGCTTCAGTTCCTCCGGCATGTAGTCGGTGTTGCGCGACGCGTAGTAGCGGATGACGACCGGGGTATCGAGTTCGGCGACCAGTGCCCGAGTTCCGGACGACAGGGTGTGAACCTTGTTTTCGGTGAAGTCCGCGCCGCGGTTGCCGAGCGGGGTGAGTGAAACGAGCCAATTGGCGAGCACGGCGATGGCGACAAGCGCGGCAACGCCAAAGGCGGCGCGGGTGACCGGATGGGTGGTTTTCATGGGGAAAATTTGAAATTTGAAATTTGAAATCCGAAATGAGTTAGGCGCGCTTCGAGGAGAGGATGGCGCTGGTGCCAAGCAGGCACACAAAGATGATCGAGCCGAACCAGATGAAATCCTTCAGTCGGAACAAGCCGCTGTTTAAGGACCGGAAGTGGTCCCAGACGCCGAAGGAAACGATTCCCTCAAGCACGCCGGGCGAGACGACTTTCGACAGCTCGCGGGTCACCGGATCATAGCCGCACAGCAGGATGAGCACGCAGATGGAGACCGACACAATCAGGCAGACCACCTGGTCGCGGGTGCAGGCGGACACCAGCATGGTAACCGCGAGGAAGGTGCAGCAGACGAGGAAACTTCCCAGATAGCCGGAGAAAATCGCGCCGTTATCGGGATCTCCCAGATAGTTGACTGTGAGGATGATCGGGAATGTTAGGACCAGTGCGATCAGCCAGACGGTGGCGGCTGCTAGGAATTTCCCGATGATCGCGCTCCACGTGGAAACCGGGAACGTGCCTAGCAGTTCGATGGTGCCGGTGCGTTGTTCGTCGGCCCAGAGTTTCATGCCGACGGCCGGCGCTAACAGCATGTAAACCCACGGATGCCAGAAAAGAAACGTCCACTCCAGTGACGAGTCGCCGACCCGCATGAACTCCCCGAACGTGAACGTGAGTCCGAGCGAGAATAGCAGAAAGATGACGATGATCGCGTAGGCGGTGGGCTGAGAGAAATAGCTAGAGAGCTCGCGCTTGTAGATGGTGCTGGAAGACATGGGAGTTTGGGGAAAATGCTGAAATTCTGAGATGCTGGACGAGACGCTTTCAGCTTTTCAGCCTTTCAGCGTCTCAGCTTTTTCTTCAGGCCGCGGCCTCGACGTCGCTCGAAGTGACCTTGCGGAACAGGTCCGTTAGAGATCCGGTTTCGGATTGCGCGACCAACTCGGCGGGCGTCCCGTCGGCGACGATTTTTCCGCGGTCCACGATGACGGCGCGGGTGCAGGCCGCTTCCACTTCCTCAAGAATGTGCGTGGAAAAGAGAATCGCCTTGGTCTGGCCGAGCCGCTTGATGAGCTGGCGGACTTCGAACTTCTGGTTCGGATCGAGGCCGTCCGTGGGTTCGTCGAGAATCAGCACTTCGGGATCGTGCAGCAGCGCTTGCGCGAGGCAGGTCCGGTGGCGGTAGCCTTTTGAAAGCGTATCGATCGACTGCCGCGCGACCGAGTTCAGGAAGCAGGTGTCGATGGCGCGGTCCACGGCATCGTTTTTTGCGGTGCCCTTGAGGCCGCGGATGGAAGCGCAAAATTTGAGAAATCCGACGACCGTCATGTCGTTGTAAAGCGGCGCGGATTCCGGCAGGTAGCCGATCTTGGTTTTCGCCTGACCCGGGTTATCCACGATGGAAATCCCGCAGACGCGGGCGTCGCCGTGAGTCGGCGGAATGAAACCGGTGATCATGCGCATGGTGGTGGATTTGCCGGCGCCGTTAGGTCCGAGAAATCCGAGGACTTCGCCTTTTTTCACCGTAAACGTGAGGTTGTCCACGGCGCGTTTGGTTCCAAATTGTTTGGTCAGGGTCTCGACTTCGATCATGGGATAAAAGGGGGTTGTCTGTGCGAATTCCGGCTGAAGCGGTGCGCCAAAGCGTTCTTGTTTGAAAAAACCGTTTCGTCGGAATTATCAAGCCAATAACCGCTTCTCCCTGAATCTATCTGACTTGCAACCGGAGGATGCCGATGGTTCGCTGCCGGGACATGGCCAGTATCCATCTTCCCGAGCGCTGTGGCGTGATGCTGCTGCCAGACTGCACCTTGTTTCCGCACGGGGGACTGCCGCTTTATATTTTCGAGCCGCGCTACCGCAGGATGCTGGAGGAGGCCTTGGAAGGAGACTGCTTCTTCGCGGTGGCCCGATTGTTAGGCGATGAGGCGGGCGATCCGGCGGATTTTGTCGCGCCTGTTGGAACCATCGGCTTGGTGAGGGCTTCCAGGGAAAAAACTGACGGCACGTCGCAATTGCTCATCCATGGCGTGATGCGGGTCCGGTTCACCGAGTGGCATCAAGAGCGCGACTATCCGTATGCCAGCGTCGAGCCGGTCCTGTCGGTCTTCGAGCCGGAAGATCAGGCGAAAGCGGCCATGAAAACCCTGCGCGGCTGCGTCGAGGACGCGGTCCGTTCGCTGCCCGAGGAAGTGCAGAGCGGGGTGTTTGCCCTGCTCGACCGGGCGGACGATCCGGGACTGATGACGGACATCGTGAGCCAGCAGTTCATCCACGATGCCGACCTGCGCCAGAGTTTGTTAGAGATGCGATCCGTCGGCGACCGGATCCCGGTGATTTGCGAGTATTTAAGAACCGCAAGCCTGGCGGCTGAGGACTAGACATCGATGGTCCGCTTCCGCAGGAGACTCGCCCAAGTGAATAACAACAGCGTCACCAGCGCGAACGCCGGCAACTGCCAGAACAACCCGCCGCGCAATGCCGCGTCCGGCGGTTGATCCGGAAAACAGACGAGCAGGCGCGAGAAGCCAAAGCTGAAGAGTCCATAAGCCAAATTAAACGCGAGGCCTTTGACGGATAGAACGGTCGCCCGTTTCGCCGAATCCGCCTCGCTGTGGAGGGCCCGGCTGACGGTGAATCCCAGATATCCCAAGGTCGTCATCAGCAGCATCGCGGGCAGCACGCCGAGCACCGGCCACGCAGGGACCAGCGCCGCCAGTCCGACCAAGGAAATCCCTGCGGCGATCCCCAGATTTGTTAATATTCCAAACCGTTGGTTCAGGTTTTTCGCGATCGCCGGGACAAACCATCCGAGCAAACCGATGGTCGCGCCGATGATTCCGTAGCTCCATTCAGGGAGCTCGATCAGCCGGTAGTAGCTGCTGGTAATCGTCGCGAAATTTCTAACGATCGAATCGATGGACAGTCCGATGACCACGACGACCAAGGTCCGCGGATTGGTAAAAACCCAGCGGGCGGTGTCGAGCGTCAGACGGAAGACGCCCTTGACTGCGGCGGTCGCGTGGCGCGGCGGCTCGACCATCCGCAATGCGATGTAACAGCAGACAAGCGCTTGGCAGAAAACGACCGCGACGGGCAGCCGGTGGGCCACGTCCGGGGAAATCCTCATCGCCGCGGGGAGCAGACGGTTCATCGGTTCCGGGTCATAAATCAATCCCCCCAGGACCATCGCGACCACAAAGCCAACCGAGCGCCAACGCATCGAAGTCGCGAGCAGTTTGTCCCAGGAAGCCGCCCGCTGGCTTTCCGGCAGCGAATCATAAGCAAGTGCTTCATCCGCCCCGCTGGCGCACGCCTCGGACAAGCCGGAGCAGACCCGGTTCATGACGCACAAGGTCATCAGCAGCGCCCCGCCGTCACGCGGCGCTAACAGCAGGCACAGCATTTCCGCAACCATCAGAACCGCCGCCGTGACCAGCAGTTTTTTGCGTCCGATGGTATCCGCCAGCGCGCCCGACGGGACCTCAAACAGGAAAATCGTGCCCGCCCAAATCAGATTGAGCATGACGAACTGGTCGAGCGTCAGGCCGAGGTCGAGAAACAGGATCGCCAGCACCGGATAGTAGGCGCGGGCATTGTAAACAACCGTGAAGACGACGAACCGCCGCGGGTTTCCTGATAGATCAAGCTCGGGCCGGCTGCGGAAAATTTTACCAGATTCGTCTGACTCCATAGGCGTTGAAGCTCTCGTCGGAGCTGATGATGGACAGGCCTTCGATCAGACATTGGGCCGCCATCATTCGGTCGAACGGATCCCGGTGGTGGAACGGCAAATCCTGGAGGCGGCGACAGTGAATGGCGGAAACATTCAGGCAGGCGACATTTTGTTGGGCCAGTCCTTCGGGAATGCAGCGCTCCCAATTGTCAGGCAATTTGAAGTCGTGATACCCGCCAACACTCATTTTCAAACCGATCTCCCACAAGCTGACCGTCGAAAACGCTAGGTAAGCCTCCTCGTCCAGAATCGCTTCCCGCGCAGCCCGGGACAATCGGCGGGGGAGGAATGCGAGCCAAAGGAGCGCCATCGTATCCAGCAGGAAACTATGCCCCTTGATCATGATCGTCATTTGTTAGGTGGTCCGGGTGCAAAGGGTCGGCTGCCGCAAAACGCAGGAAATCCTCCGCAATCTGCTCATCGAGCACGGGATCGAAAAATCCGTCGAGCTTGACTTCGTGGCTCGCGAGAAATCCTAAAACCCGACGCTGCGGCACCGGCTTTTCCGCAACGATCCGCACGACCGGTTTGTCGCGGCGCGCGATGATGACTTCCTCCCCGCGCTCCGCCGCGGCGATTAGCTTGGAGAGTTGGGTTTTAGCCTCATGGATCGTGACCTGCATGACGCACGGAAGTTAGCCAAGTGGACCAGAAGGAGCAACCGCTTTGTGAATTCAAGCCGGTCCACGGTCCACATCCATGCGGAACGGCCGGCCACGGAGGCGGGCGGTGCGGGTGCGCTCGATCACCTGGCCGACAAATTGCTCCGGCACATCCACCAGCGAATGTTTCGGGAAAAGCGAAATGCGGCCGAGGCAGCCGTCGGGCAATCCGGCCTCGCGATAAAGCATCCCGACAATTTCCTTCGCCATCACGCCATGGGTTTTGCCCAGCGAGAGGAACAGGCGGGTCATGCCCGGTTCCGAGGCGGGCGACGGTCCGCGCGGCGGGCCGGAACGCTCGGGATGCTCAGGCCGCGGGCCGCGATCCTCGCGTTGCGGACGGGCGCTTTCGCGGCGGGCAGCGCGCTCCGGTTCGCGATCCTCTTCAATCGCCGAGCCCTCGCGGCCGCTGGCTTCACGGATCATCGTCACCAGCGCGCCGGCGATGTCGGTGGGCGTGTGGCCTTGCTCCAAAAGGCGGTCGATGTTGTCCTGATAGGCGTCAAATTTTCCTGCTTCGAGGCGCTCCTTCAAGTCATCGAAAATCAAATCCGCGCGGCGTCCCTCCACCTGCTCGACGGATGGAATCCGTTCCCGCTTCACCACGCTGCGGGTGTAGCGCTCGATCGACTGCATCCGATAGATTTCCCGGCCATACACAAAACTAACCGCCCGGCCCGAGCGTCCGGCCCGGCCCGTCCGGCCGATACGGTGCACATAATCCTCCGGGTCGGTCGGCAGGTCGTAGTTGAAAACAATGTCGATCTCCTCAATGTCCAGCCCCCGCGCCGCCACGTCGGTGGCGACCAGGATTTCCACTGCGCCCTCGCGGAACCGTTTCAACACGCGCTCGCGCATTTGCTGCGTGATGTCGCCATGCAGGCGGTCGGCGGCGTATCCGCGGTTCACGAGATCCTCGGTGCATTCATCAACCGAGCGCTTCGTATTGCAGAAAACGATTCCAAGCCGCGGCGGGTTCATATCAAGAATGCGGGAAAGCACCTCGACCTTCGACCGCTGGCGGACTTCGAAATATGACTGCTCAACCGTGGAAACCGTGCGCGCCTTTTGCTCGATCTGGATGACTTCCGGGCTGTTGCCAAATTTCTGGATCAGCCGGGAAACGCCCGGATTCATCGTCGCCGAGAAAAACAGCGTTTGCCTCTCCGCGGGCAGTGCAGCTAACAGCTCATCCATCTCATCCTTGAACCCCATGTCGAGCATGCGGTCGGCCTCGTCGAGGATCGCCATCTTGATCCGCGAAGCGTCGAAACTGCCGCGACGCAAATGATCCAACAGCCGGCCCGGCGTGCCGACGACCAATTGCGCCCCCGACCGCAGCGCGCGGAGCTGGCGATCAATCGGTGCGCCCCCGTAAACCGGCGTCGCGTGCAAACCGGTCATTTTCGCCCCGAGCCGATGGACTTCCTCGCACACCTGCACCGCGAGTTCGCGGGTCGGACAAAGAATCAGCACCTGCGGGTAGGCTGCCTTCACATCGAGTTTTGCCAGCGCCGGCAGTGTAAAGGCGGCCGTTTTCCCCGAGCCGGTCGCAGAAAGCCCGACCAGGTCCTTGCCCAGCAGCGCGGGCGGAATCGCCATCGCCTGAATCGGAGACGGCCGCTCGTAACCGAGTGTTTCGATGGCGGCGAGCAAAGTATCGGGCAACCCGAGTTCGGAAAAAGGAGGCGTATCCATGAGCAATTTTGAGTCGGTATTCCGGACTCGCAGTTCGTCTGGCTTGCCGGGCGGCGAGGCTATGGCCGATTTTCTCTGGATGACAAGCACGGATGTGAACGGTGCCGGATTCGCCGCTGCATCTCAAAGGAATTGTCTTTGCCCGGCCGTTGCTGCTATCCGGTAGGCGTCATTTTATTCCTTCGTCGATTTTCCCCCGCATGAATCTTGAAAATTCTCCCATCACCGAAGACGACTTCCGCGCCGTCGTCCGCATCCTCGGCGACCTCGCTGTCATGGAGGGCGAGCCTGATGACAAGCGGAACCACCTCATGCGGGAGGTCGGCTTGCTGCTGGAGTCGGACACCTGGCTGTGGGGCGTTTCCCCGCTGTTGGAACCAGGAAAGCAACCGGTTTACTTTTTCCAGAATGCCGATGGCCTCGATGAGGACCGCATGGCGCTGCTGCTCAAGGCCATTGAGCATCCTGAAACCGGAGCGATGACGGCACCCATCGCCCGGGCGATGATCGAGCAAGGCCACGTCACCCGCCTGCGGCAGGACATCATCGCCAACGATTGGTTTCTCAACTCCGCCGCCAATCCCTATTGGCAGGCCGCGAATGTCGGCCCCATCCTTTTTTCCCTGCGACCGATCCCCGATGTCGGGACCAGCGTCATCGCTTTTTATCGTCCGGTTTCCGCGCCGATGTTCACGCCGCGCGAGGCCCGCATCGCCCACATTGTGCTCACCGAGGTCGCCTGGCTCCACGAAGCCGGGATGCCCCATGCCGCCGCCCGCAAGGTGCCCGTGCTTCCGCCCCGCACCCGCCATGTCCTCTATGAACTTGTCCTAGGCCGCCCGCGCAAGCAGATCGCAGCAGACCTCGGCCTCTCCATCCATACGGTGAACGACCATCTGAAGATCATTTTCAGCCACTTCGGCGTCCATTCCCAAGTCCAGCTCATCGCCCGCTTCCGCCACGGCGATGGCAATGATGCGCAATTCGGGCGTCCCGCGCAGGAGGCTAAGCTGACTTTCGAGAATTCAGATTCGAACAGGAGCTAGCTGAGACAGCGGAGGAATAGCTGTTTCACTCCCACTCCGCTGCCTCCTCTCCCTCCTGTTTAAGACCTCTCCTCCGACCCCCCAAACTTTAGGGGGTTCCGTCACGCTTCGAAATGTGTTCTAACCTAACCGTGGATTTTCCACGACCGCCATTTCACTCCCCCCCGGATCACTTGGAAAACGGTCGCTCGATACTCCTCACTTCGTGGATTGCACCTCCCGTCCGGCCGGTTCTCAGGAACCGGCAGGACGGGACAATCCGATCTCTCCAGTCCATCACTCCCCCAAACTCATAAAAGCCATCGCACTCTTCCTCTCGGGTCTCTGCGGCCAGTCCGCCTTCATTCCTTTTCCGGCCGAGGTCGAGGCACTCGCCGGGCCCCCACAGTAACTTTTAACTATTTTCCTCCAACCGACCACCCCTCCCATGAATGCTAGATCCTCCATCCTCCTCTCTGCGGTCTGCGTTTACGCGACCGCCTGCACCACCCGGCAGACAACCTCTTCCGGCGCGGCCATGATGGCGGTTCACTCGTCCGCGCCCAAGGCCGAGGTCCGCTCCTTGGCAGATCAGATCCGCGAACCATGAGAAAAGCCCGATATATGGAAGCGGTCGGTCTGGGCGCAGGGGACGTTCCTGGCTGGGACGGGTATCCCACCCGGAAGTATCGCTACACTTTGACTGACCGGGATGGCACGAAACGCACCGCGGACGTGGTCATGATAAATCCGTCCGCCGAAAAGCTCGCCGCCTGGATCCTTTCGGCGAGCCACTCGATCAAGGGGCGGAACGATCCCGGCTTTTGCGGAAAACTGTTCAAGCATGTGATCGACTGCTCGGGTGGGCAGTTCGTGGTTCGCGGCATCTGTCTGGAGGACATGGACCGCGACGGTATCCACAAGGCCTATCCGTTCCAGGACGGTGTCACCGTCCGGTTGAGACAAATCAATGGCTTCCCCGAGCGGCCCCTAACAACGGACGAGCTGCAGGCTGCCCTCCAATCGACTCCGGCTGATAAGACCGCCACGGACACCATGACCCTCACCATCACCGCGCCGCTCGATGCTAACAACAACGGCCTGCCCGACCGTTGGGAGGACACCCAGCCGCCCCTCACCGGCGGCGCGAACGATGACGACGACGGAGACGGCACCACCAATCACCACGAATACCAGTCCGGCACCAACCCCGCCCACCCCGCGAGTGTCTTCAAGCTCGTCTCCTACAACCTCGCCCCCGCCCAAGCCACCCTCCGTTTCCGCAGGGGCACCGGCCGGAACTACCAGCTCCAGCGTTCGACGAATCTGTCCACCTGGCTCCCCGTCCCCGGCCACGAGACGATCCCCGGCACCGGCGGGGAAATCGAAGTCACCACCCCCGCCCAAACCGGCTTCTACCGGATCGCCGTGAAGCAGGATTTTTGAAGGCACTCATGGACCGGTGATTTCCACCAGCGCCTCACCCGATCCAAGCAGCCGACGGGCCTCGGGGAACTGGCCGAGAAAAATTTCCTGAAGCCGGAACTCCGAAGTGTTTCCGCTGGTGAGCCAAAGGATCTGAGGCGGCGGGCCATGCTGAATCTGGAGGTTGATGAAATCGCTCTCCTTCGTGATGACAGTCGCCCCCGCCTTCGCGGCGGCTTGATAGATTTCATGGTCGGGGGAATCCCGCAGGCCAAGATCCCGAACCGGCGTGGCGTTCACCCCGAAGGTGGTCGTAAGCCAGCGGGCAAGACGCGGCGAGAGCTGTGCGTCCAACCAGAGGATCATGCCGCAAGCACCGGATGGCCCACGCGGCGGCTGGCATACGCGACGCAAGCGCGGATGTCGTCAGCTTCCAAGTCAGGCATTTCATCAAGAATCCGGGGCCCGCTGAGTCCGGCAGCCAGCAAATCGAGCACATCGCTCACCCGAATGCGCATGCCGCGCACACACGGTCGCCCGCCGCACTGGGCGGAGTTCAGGGTGATTCGGTTCAGGAGTTCCGCCGTCGTTTCCACAAACAAACTGTAAAACCTGAACATGAAGCGACAAGGACTATTCATCCCGACACTCCCCGATCTCCAATCCCTGGTCCCTCGCTCCCCACCGCATTCCACCGCATCGACCCGAAGCGGGATTTTCTGAATGTTAAAACGCGACTGGCGATACGCTTCATGGAATTCAAGCGATCCCATGCACGACGAGTCCTGCCTTTGCAGCCAGTTGTCTCTGGCGTGAATCGAAACTCACGAAAAGTTCGGGTGCGAGCAGGCTGGCACAAGCCCCATGCATGATGTCCAGCGTGCGGCAGCCAAGCTCCGGGGTATGAGCCGACAAGCGTCCGAACGTGGTGAAAAACGCGGCCCGGTCCACATCCGGGAAATAGTAATGGCCGCAATCAATTCCTGCACGACATGGGAATCCGTTTCCAGCAGGTAGAGCTTCACCAGCACGCTGGTATCCAGATAGGTCACCAGCGTCCCTCCCGATCCAGATTGACCGTCTCAGATCCCGTTTTTCCCCGGCTCGGCAAAGCCGTCGCCAAATGATCATCCCATTTCAAGACCTTCCGGGGAATGGCGGGGATGATCCTCACCGAAGGTTTTCCCCGGTTCTGCACCTCAAAAGTTTCTCCTGCCGCCACGTGACGCTCGATCTCCGCCCAGTTGGCTTTCATTTCCCGCACTGACACCACTTTCATTCAAAAGTGAATGTCGGATGTTTCTCATATTGTCAAACAATGGATGTCGATGGCAATCGGGTTTACCCGCCCAAAGTTTGCCATTGCGGGTGAGCCATGCAGACTGCGGAGGTGTCTAACTACGACGACCAAAAACGGGTGATGAACCTCTCCCTCGCGGCGGCCGTGATCCTGCTCGGAGCCAAAGTCACCGCCGCGGCCGTCACCGGCTCCTCTGCGGTTTATTCCGATGCCGCGGAATCGGTGGTCCATCTGTTGGCCGTTGGGTTTGCGGCCTGGGCGTTGCGCCTCGCGCACAAACCGGCAGACGAGACGCACCACTTCGGGCATGACAAGGTGGCGTTCCTTTCCGCCGGATTCGAGGGCGCGATGATCTCCGCCGCCGCGGTGCTGATCCTCTACGAAGCGGTCAGGCAGTTCGTCTTCGGCGTCCACATCGAGCATATCGCATTCGGTGCGGCGGTGACCGGGGCGGCGGCGGTCATCAATCTGCTGCTGGGGCTTTCCCTCATCCGCGTTGGGGAAAAAAGCAAGTCACCGTTGTTGCGGGCCAATGGCATGCACGTCCTCACCGACGTCTGGTCGAGCGGGGCCGTCCTCATCGCCCTCGCGCTCATTTACTGGACCGGATGGGTGTGGTGGGATCCGATCGTCGCCATGCTCGCCGCCCTCAACATCCTGCGCGTCGGCTTCAAGCTCATCCGCGAAAGCCTCGGCGGCCTGCTCGACGAATCCGATCCAAAGGTGGAGCGGGAAATATCCGAGCTGCTGGAAAAGGAAGTCAGCCGGCGCGGCCTGTCCTATCATAATCTCCGCCACCGCCACTCGGGCAGAACCCACTGGGTCGAATTTCACCTCGTCTTCGACGACGCTCTAACCGTCGGCCATGCGCACGAGGCCGCCACGGAAATCGAAGCCAGCATCGCCGCGCTGCTGCATCCCGACGGCCGGGTGATTTCCCACCTCGAACCGAAATCCGCGGAGCACCTGGAGGAGCGCTGGGAGGAGCGTTGAATCATACCCAATTCCAAAATTAAAGTAACAGCAGGCGGCGGGCCGAATGCCCCCGCCCCGGTGGTGCGGGCGTTCGTCCCCACCCCGCGGGAGTCACATGGTTTGTGGGGTTTTGTTTGAGCCCCCCGCGCGGACA